>NZ_JAGMUE010000103.1:0-20046 GCF_019049165.1 Streptomyces sp. AC627_RSS907 | reverse complement strand
ACACGGACTCCTCGGGCGTGGGCCCCTGCGCGTGCTCCTCGGGCGGGGGCTGCGGCGAGGGGTCGCGGGACGGGGCGGGGCTCGGTGAGGCCGCCGGCGGGGGGTCGGCGGGGGCCGGAGCCAGCGGAGCCGTCGGACGTGGGGGCGACGCGGGGGCCGCCCACTGGAGCGGCAGCACGATCAGGGCGGCGGCGGCAGCGGCCACGACGGCGCCGGCCGCGGTCCGCACCAGGCGCCGACGGGACGCCGCCCGGCGGATCGCCTCGTAGCGGCCCGGTGGCGGGCCCAGGAAGTCGGCTCCCGGACGCAGCACGACCAGCAGCGGATCGTCGTCGTCCCGCTCGAACCCCGGGTCGTCCTCAAGGCGTGTGGTCAAGGCTTCTCCTCAGGTGGACGCGGAGCAGTTCGCGGGCCGCGTGGAGGTCGGCCTTGACGGTTCCTTCCTTGCGCCCGGTCAGCACGGACACCTCCCGGATCGGCATGTCGGCGTAGTAGTGGAGAAGGATCGGAACGCGCAGTCGCTCCGGCAGGGACTGTACGAGCAGGCGGACGGAGGGGTCGGCCTGCTCGGGGTACGGACGCACGGCGACCTCCGCGGTGACCCGGCGCACCGCCCTGCGCTCGCGCTCCAGTTTGCGCCAGTGGTCGCGGACGAGGTTGGCGGCGGTGACGTAGAGGAAGCCGCGCGGTTCCTCCACGTTCGTCCAGCGGGCCCAGAGCCGGGTGAACGCCTCCGAGGCGATCTCGTGGGCCGTCTCGTCGTCGTCGACGAGACGGCGGCACCAGCCGGCCAGACGCGGATACAGGGCGGCGAACAGGTCGGACGCCGCCCTGTCACGGGACCGTTTCAACGCTCTCCATGGTCGTGAGGGTATGCGGTACGCAGGGTCGGTCAGGAGGTCGCGGGGCTCGTCGCGGTCAGCGCGGCGAACACGATCACGTTGTCCCGGTACTCCTCGCCGACCCGTGGGCCGCCGCAGGTGATGAGCCGCAACTCCGGGCGGTCCACGTCCCCGTAGACGCCGTCCGTCGGGAACTCGGCCTTCGCGACGGTGCGTACGGAGGTGACGGCGAACGTGGCCACGGTGCCGTTCTCCAGGCGCGCCTCGATCCGGTCGCCCCCGTGCAGCTCGGCGAGCCGGCGGAAGACGCCGTCTCCGTGGGAGCCGACGGTGACGTGGCCGAGGATCACCGACGGTCCGAGCTGGCCCGGTGCCGGCGAGTGCCGGTACCAGCCCGCGCGGTCGTCGTCCGTGACGGGGGGCACCTCCACCGTGCCGTCCGCGGCCAGTCCCAGCCGCATCACCGGGGTGTCGACCCCGATGGCCGGGATGGCGAGGCCGACGGGGACCGAACGTCCGACGGACGGCGCCGACTTCGCGGAGGCGTGCGAAGGCGGTGGCGCCGTGGTCGCGGGGCGTGCGCGCGCGGCCCCGTCGTCCCCGGAGCCGCCGCAGCAGCCCACGAGGAGCGCGGCCAGCGCGGCGGTGGCGAGGGCGCGCCCGGAGAACGGACTCATGCTCCGGTCGCCGCCCGCCGGCGCCGGACGACGAAGAGGACCGCGCCGGCGGCGAGCACGGCACCGGCGCCCGCGCCGACGATCCCCGCGTCGTCGCCGGAGGACTGCGGTGCCGCCACTCCGGTGTCGGGTGCGCCCTCGGGTACGGCGGAGACCTGGCTCCCGGCCGGTGCCCGGGTGGGCTCGGCCGCCGGGGCCGGGGTGCTGACGGACGGCGCCGGCGCGGGCGCCTCGTTCGGTTCGGTGCCGGCGCTCGGGGCGTTCTCGGCCGGGGCGGCGACGGTGGGGGCGGGGGCCGGGTCGTCGGCGAACGCGGGAGCGGTGCCCATCAGTACGGCGGTGCACGCCAGGGCCACGGCGCTGAGGATGGTACGGCGCATCGGGTCGCTCTCTTTCGTCGTGTCACGTGTCGCACGGGCTGGGTGGCGCGTGCGGTGGTGGATCGAGCGGAGAGACGAGGCGGTGGCCGGCCGGGTTGTAAAGAGTCGGCAAAGTCGTCGGGTGCGTACCGGTCAGCGGCGCGTACCGGTCGCCGGCGGCGGGGGCTGCCGCTCCCCCGGCGCACGCGAGAGGGCCCGCACCGTACGGTGCGGGCCCTCTCGCTGTGTTCGCGCGCGTTACGCGGGAACGATGTTCTCCGCCTGCGGGCCCTTCTGGCCCTGCGTGACGTCGAAGTTCACTCGCTGGCCCTCCTGGAGCTCACGGAAGCCCTGGGTGGCGATGTTGGAGTAGTGGGCGAAGACGTCGGCGCCGCCGCCGTCCTGCGCGATGAAGCCGAAGCCCTTTTCCGAGTTGAACCACTTGACGACACCGGAAGCCATGTTTTTCTCCTGAGCAGTGTTGGAGGCCCGCACCGCGCGGGCCTTCTCATCTCGCTGCGATGATCACCTGCCCGGAAACCCGGTAACGCATACGGCAACCACAACTGCAACTGCCTTCGAGGCTAGCACGGAATACGCCCGCAGGCCGGAATGTGACACAGAATGCAGCACCGGGAAAAATCCGCCCGGGAAACCTCGCCGATTTCCCGGAGCTTAGCTTTTACGGCGTTCGGCGAATATCTGTTTCGCCTGCGTCAGATTTTCACTCCCGGTGCCGTTCTCCTGTGCCGCCGGTGCCTTCGGTCTCGCGGCGGAGTTCCTCGTTCATGCGCAGCGCCGCCTCCAGGTCGTCCTCCAGGCGGACGATGCGGCAGGCGGCCTCGATGGGCGTTCCCTGGTCGACCAGCTCGCGGGCGCGGGCGGCACGGCGCAGTTGCTGGCGCGAGTAGCGGCGGTGCCCGCCTTCCGAACGCGTGGGGCTGATCAGCTCCGCCTCACCGAGGGCACGGAGGAATCCGGGCGTGGCACCGATCAGCTCGGCCGCCCTGCCCATGGTGTACGCCGGGTAATGATCGTCGTCGAGCCGGTCGGCGGCCTGCGGCCGACCTTCGGCGTTCAGCCTGCTCTCCGGGGGCATGCATACCTTCCCGCGGACCGCTGGGGTCACGGCCCGCCGCAGGGAATCCGGTTCCCCCGCAACCTGAACTCTAGTCGCGCCCGCCGGATACCTCCCACGGCGAACGTACATCCGCGAGGACACGGCGGGTCACCCACCGCGGGGACTGCCCACGTCCGGACCGCCGGGTGCCCGGCAGGCGGGCACCCCCGGCGGGCGGGCCGCGCGGTGGCCGGCACGGACGGGCCGAGCCGCACGGTGGCCCACGCCGGCCGGTCCCGGGCGCCACGGGGCACGGGCGGAGTCCGGCAGGGAGTGGCGCAGACGGACCGAGCCGCACGGTGGCCCACGCCGACCGGTCCCGGGCGCCACGGGGCACGGGCGGAGTCCGGCAGGGAGTGGCGCAGACGGGCCGAGCCGCGCGGTGGCCGGCGCCGGCCGGTCCCGGGCGCCACGGGGTACGGGCGGGGTCCGGCAGGGAGTGGCGCGGACGGGCCGGGCGCTCCGCGCGGACGGGCCCGTCGGCGTCACACCCCGCCCTGGGTCACGACGCCGCCGCGGCCGGGCCCACCAGCTCCGACAGGACGTCCTCCATCGTCACGAAGCCCAGCACCGCGCCCGTCTCGCCGGTGACGGCGGCCAGGTGGCTGTCCTCGGTGCGCAGGGCGGTGAGGGTGTCGTCGAGCGGGGTGTCGATGCGGACCCGCGTGACCCGGTGCAGGGCCGTGCGCGGGAAGGGGCGGTCGCGGTCGGCGAGGCCCAGCGTGTCCTTGATGTGCAGGTAGCCGAGCACCGTGCCGCCCGGGCCGGTGACCGGCAGGCGGGAGTAGCCCGCTTGCGCGGCCAGGCGCTCCAGTTCCGCCGGGGTCACCGTGTGGGGGACCGTCCGCATCTTCTGGGCCGGGACCAGGATCTCGCCGACCGGGCGGGTACCCAGTTCCAGCGCGTCGCGCAGGCGCTCGCCGTCGGCCGGGGTGAGCAGGCCGGCCTCGCTGGCGTCGACCACCATGCGGGCCAGCTGGTCGTCGGTGAAGGCGGCCCCGACCTCGTCCTTCGGCTCCACCCGCAACAGCGTGAGCAGGGTGTTGGCGAAGGCGTTGATGCCGAAGACGACCGGCTTCAGGGCCCGGGTGAGGGCCACCAGCGGCGGGCCGAGGACCAGCGCGGTGGTCGCCGGGGCGGCCAGCGCGATGTTCTTCGGGATCATCTCGCCGATCAGCATGTGCAGGTAGGTCGCGAGCGCCAGGGCGATCGCGAAGGCGACGGGGTGCACCAGCGCGTGCGGCATGTGGACCGCCTCGAAGACCGGCTCCATCAGGTGCGCGATGGCCGGTTCCGCGACCGCGCCGAGCACCAGCGAGGAGACGGTGATGCCGAGCTGGGCCGTCGCCATCATGGCCGACAGGTGCTCCAGGCCCCACAGGGTCATCCGGGCCCGCTTGTCGCCCGCCTTCGCGCGCGGCTCGATCTGGCTGCGGCGCACGGAGATCAGGGCGAACTCGCCGGCCACGAAGAACGCGTTGGTCAGCAGCGTCAGCGCGCCGACGAAGAGCTGTACGACGGTCATCGGGCCACCTCCGGTTCCCGGTCGGCCGACGGGGCCGGCGCGGGCGCGGTGACCCGGAGGCGGTCGGCCCGGTGGTGGTCGACGTCGAGGACGTCCAGGCGCCAGCCGTCCAGGTCGATGACGTCGCCCTTGGCGGGAATGCGCGCGAGGTGGGTGGCGACCAGGCCGGCCAGGGTCTCGTACGGCCCGTCCGGCGCGGTGAGGCCGATGCGCTCCAGGTGGTCCAGGCGCAGCGAGCCGTCGGCCTCCCAGGCCGCGCGGCCGTCCTGCCCGACGGGTGCGGGCACCAGGTCCGGCACCTCGACGGGGTCGTGCTCGTCGCGCACCTCGCCGACGACCTCCTCCACGATGTCCTCGACGGTGGCCACGCCCGCCGTACCGCCGTACTCGTCGATGACGACGGCCATGGTGCGGCTGCTGCGCATGCGCTCCAGGAGCCGGTCGGCGGGCAGGCTGTCCGGCACCAGGAGCGGCGCCGTGGCCAGCTCGGTGACCGGGGTGACCGCGCGCCGCTCCGGCTCCAGGGCCAGCACGTCGCGGATGTGCACGGTGCCGATGACCTCGTCCAGGCTGTCCCGGTAGACCGGGAAGCGGGACAGGCCGGTGGCGTGGGTGAGGTTCGCGGCGTCGGTGGCGGTGGCGTGGGCCTCCAGGGCCTTGACGTCCACGCGCGGGGTCATGACGTTCTCCGCGGTCAGCTCGCTCAGGTGCAGGGAGCGGACGAACAGCTCGGCGGAGTCCGCCTCCAGGGCGCCCTCGGCGGCCGAGTGCTGGGCCAGGGCGACCAGTTCCTCGGGGCTGCGGGCGGACGCCAGCTCCTCGGCCGGTTCCAGGCCGAGGCGGCGCACGACACGGTTCGCCGTGTTGTTCAGGTGCCGGATGAACGGCCCGAAGGCGGTGGTGAAGCCGCGCTGCGGTCCCGCCACGACCTTCGCGACGGCCAGCGGGCGGGAGATCGCCCAGTTCTTGGGGACCAGTTCGCCGACGACCATCAGGACGACGGTGGAGACGGTCACGCCGAGCACGGTCGCCACCGTCGAGGCGGCACCGCCCAGGCCGGTCGCCGTCAGCGGGCCGCGCAGCAGCGCGGCGATCGACGGTTCGGCCAGCATGCCGATGACCAGCGAGGTCACGGTGATGCCGAGCTGGGCGCCGGAGAGCTGGAGGGTCAGGGAGCGTACGGCCCTCAGGGCGGCCACGGCGCGGCGGTCGCCGGACTCGGCGGCATCCTCCAGGTCACCGCGCTCGACGGTGGTGAGGGAGAACTCGGCCGCGACGAAGAGGGCGCAGGCCAGGGTGAGAAGGAGGGCCAGCAGGAGCAGCAGGACCTCGGTCACCGTGCCACCCCGCTTCCCTCACGCGCATACGGGGGGAACTGCGGGTCGGCCGTGGCACGGCCGGTACTGGGAGGCTCCATTACGGAACGGGACTCCTTTACGGGGTCGGTGGGGACCGGTGCCAGCCGGCCGCCCGAGAGTGTGCCTCTCATGGTAAAGGACGGGCAAAAACACAAGGAGTCCTTCGACCCTGTGCCTCTACTCGCCTGTAGAGAACGGCCGGACGGCTCCGCTTGTTCCCGGACGACCCCCTCCCACACCCGCCCCTCCCCCGCTTCGAGCCCGGCCACGTCCGGCCTGATAACTTCTACAGTCGTGTAGAGATCCGGCCCCCGACCCGTACGGAGTTCTCATGGCCCTGTGGGACCGCTTCAAGGAGTCCGCGTCGCAGATGCAGGCGCAGCTCATGGCGAAGAAGAACGACCTCAAGAGCGGCGCCTTCCGCGACGCGAGCATGGCGATGTGCGCGCTGGTCGCCGCCGCCGACGGAACCGTCGACCCCTCGGAGCGACAGCGGGTGGCCCAGCTCATCGGGACCAACGAGGTGCTGCAGAACTTCCCGGCCGACGATCTGCGCCGCCGCTTCGAGGACAACCTGAACAAGCTGACCGCGGACTTCGCCTTCGGCAAGGTCGGCATCCTCCAGGAGATCGCCAAGGCGAAGAAGAAGCCCGCGGAGGCGCGTGCCGTGATCCAGATCGGCATCGTCATCGGCGGCGCCGACGGGGACTTCGACAAGGACGAGCGGGCCGTGGTCCGCGAGGCGTGCTACGCCCTCGACCTGCCGCCGCACGAGTTCGACCTCTGACGTGCGCCCGGCTTTGCCGTAGATTCCGTGCGGGCCCGCGCCGCGGGCCCGCACCGTACGTTCACCAGGGGAGCGCCGTGTTCGGACTGAGCGAACTCGCGATCATTCTCATCGTCGTCATAGCCGTCCTCGCCGCCAAGAAGCTCCCCGAGCTGACCCGCTCGGCGGGCAAGTCGGCCCGCATCCTCAAGGCCGAGGCCCGCGCCGCGAAGGACGAGGAGCGGACGCCGCGGGGGGACCACGAGACGCCGCGCGTCATCCGGGGCGAGACGGTCCGCCGCGAGGACACCGGCTCCCGGGGCCCGTCCCAGAGCTGACCGCGCCCCACCTCACGCAACGGCTTCGCGGCCACCACGGCGCGTACGGTGCGGGCCCAGTTCGCGCAGGACCCCGCCGAGTTCGGCGCCGCCCCGTCGGCCCGCGTCGAGGCCACCGTCGCCGTACGGCTGCTGCTGCACCGGCACCGCGCTGACCCTCGCCGCCGACCCGGCGACGCTCACCTGGCGCACCAGCACCCTGCTGCGGGGACTGGCGAAGCTGCCGGTCCGCCTGGGCTGAGACGGGCGGCGGCCGGCATCAGGACGGGTCCTCCGGTACGGCCGACAGCAGGCTGTGCACGACCGGGCCCGCGGAGCCGCCGCCGGTGACGCCCTCCTCGACGACGGCGGCGACGGCGACGTTGCCGCGGTGCGCGACGAGCCAGCCGTTGTTGTCCTGGTCGTCGGAGACCTCGGCGGTGCCGGTCTTCGCGCCGATCTCGCCGGGCAGGTCGGCCAGGACGTGCGCGGTGCCGTCGGTGACGGTGGCCCGCATCAGCTCGCGCAGCCGGCTGACGACCGTACCGGGAAGCGGCTCGGTACGGGTCTCGTCCGGGGCCCCGGCGGTGACGGACGGCTGGTGGAACCGGCCGGAGACCGCGGTGGCCGTCACCGACGCCATGATCAGCGGATTGGCCTGGACGCGGCCCTGGCCGATCATCGAGGCGGCCTTCTCCGTCTCGTCCTTGGGCACCGGCACCGAGCCGTCGTACGTCGGGATGCCGATGTGCCACTCCTGGCCGACCCCGAAGTAGGTGCGGGCCACCTCGCCCAGCTCCCCGTCGTCGAGCTTGCCGCGCAGGCTGATGAACGCGGTGTTGCACGACTCGGTGAAGTCCTTGCGGAACGTGGCGCCGGGGTATTCGGAGGTCTCCACGTTGTGGAACTCCTTGCCGACGGTCAGGTACTTGGGGCAGTCCACGACGTCGTCGGGCCCGACCGCGTCCTTGAGCAGCAGGGCGCTGGTGGTGACGATCTTCCAGGTGGAGCCGGGCGCGTAGGTGCCGGAGGCGGCGCGGTTGAAGCCGCCGGACGGGGAGTTCGCCATGGCGAGGACCTCGCCGTTGTCGATCCGCAGGGCGACCAGGGCGGCGTTCTTGCCGTCGGCCTCGGTGAGCGCCTCCTCCGCGGCGGACTGCCAGTCGGCGTCCAGGGTGGTGCGCACGGGCCGGCCGGCCGTCGCCGGGTCGGGCTTCCTGCCGAAGGACGCCTCGGTGCGCACGGTCTCCCCGGTGGTCCGGTCGACGAGCTCGACCGCGCCGCGCGGTCCGCCGCCCGCGCCGCCGGCGAGCCGGCCCAGGAGCGGGGTCAGGGACGGGTACGCGCCGTTCGAGAGGGAGGTCCCGTCGCGGTCGGTGACCTCGGGCGGGGACGTCTCCTCGCGTTCGAGCCGGAACTTCTCGGTGTCGCTCAGCCGTGGGTGGACCAGGGACAGCCGCCACTCCACCTTCCAGCCGCCGTCGTCCTGTTCCCTCAGCGGGAGCCGTGACTCGTACGTCCAGGTGCCCAGGCCCGTGATCGGCATCCGGGCGGTGAAGGGGACGTCGAGGGTGCCGTCCCCGGTCTCCTCCGCCTCCCGCGCCGCCGTCAGCCGCGGCTTGTCGATGTCGAGCCCCGCGGTGAAGCTCTGCAGCACCTCCTGGGCGGTGCCGGGGCTGGTGGTGCGGCCGGCCGCGCTCGGCAGGCGACCGGCGGACCAGTCGGCGAGGAACGCGCGCGCCTGTTCCAGCGCGGCGGGGTCGGGGCCGTCGTCACCGCGTGCGAAGGGGCCGAGCCCGGCGGCGTAGGAGCCGCCCGCGGCGACCGCGAGGACGACTCCCACCGCGGCGACGGCCCGCACGCCGTTGCGGGGCCTGCGACGGCCGCGGGGGGTGAGGTGGGGAGAATCCGGCATCAGGGTTCCTGTCTGTGCGTCGGACCGCGTCACCGGTCACCCGGTGGCGAAGAAGCCGAGGATCGTGTCGGTGGCGTTCAGGGCCTTGCTGGTGGGGCCGAACCCCTTGGGCGGGGTGAGGGACGAACCCGGCCAGGTGTGACCGGCGCCGTGGACGACGAGGAGCTGGACAGTCCCCGCCGGGCCGGCCTCCCCTGACCCGTCCGGGGCGCCCGGGGCTGCCGCCGGGCCCGGTGTGTCCTTCAGCCGCCAGACGGTGTGGTCGTAGCCCTTCTTCTTCTCCGTGACCGGCTCGCCCGCGCCTCCCGCGACGGCGAACGCCTCCGCGCTGTCCCGGGCCGACAGGGTCGGGATGATCGGCTCCTTCGGGTCCGGCGGCGGGGAGGGCCAGCCCGCGAGGGGGCGTACGGGGTCGTCGGCGCCGTAGACGACCATGACGGGGACGGAGCCGGTGGGCTTCACCGCGGCGTCGCCCGTGGGCAGCTGCCCGGAGACCGAGGCGGCTCCCGCCAGCAGGCCGGGGCGCTGGGCGGCCATGCGCAGCGCCATCGAGCCGCCGTTGGAGAACCCGGCGACGTAGACCCGCTCGGGGTCGGCCCGCTCCGTGCGCACCAGGTGCTTGATCAGCGCCTCGGTGAAGCGCACGTCGAGGTCGGGGTCCGGGCGCTGCTCGGTCGCCCGGGTGCCCGCGCCCCAGCCGTTGGCCAGGCCCTCGGGGTAGGCGACCAGCATGCCGCGCGCCCCTGCGGCCCGCTCCAGCCGGCTCTGCTCGCGCAGCTCGGCGGCGTCGGACCCGCGACCGTGGAAGGCGATGACGAGCGGTCTCGGGCCGTCGGCGGCGGCGGGCCGGTGCAGGAGGTAGCCGCGGCTGTGGCCATCGACCCGCAGGTGCGCGCGGACGTCCGGCGCCGCGGTGGCCGTACCGCCGGACGGGGACGACCGGCTCGCCGGGGGCACCGGGTCCGGGCTGCCGGACTCGGTGGCGCAGCCGGCCAGGAGGACAGCGAGGGCGAGGACGAGCGGGCCGGGCCACCGGCGGGAGCGGCGCGCGAGGTCACTGGGGGATCGCATGACCCGAGGAGAGCAACCCCGCCGGGTCCCTGTCCAAGATTCATATGGATGTCGGATCGATCAATCCCCGATATGATTACTGGTCGTGGACCTGGTGCGGCACCTGGAGTGCTTCGTGGCTGTTGCAGAAGAGTCACACTTCGGGCGTGCCGCCACCCGCCTCGGCATGGCCCAGCCGCCTCTGTCGCAGCGCATCCAGCGGCTGGAACGCGAGCTGGGCGTCCGGCTCTTCGAGCGCACCAGCCGACAGGTGACGATCACCGAGGCGGGCACGCTGCTGCTCGCCGAGGCCCGTGAGCTCCTCGCCCGCTCCGAGTCGTTCCTGACCACCGCGCGCCGCATCCGGGACGGCGAGACGGGCCTGCTGCGCGCCGCGCTGTCCCCCGACATCTCCGGTGAGGCGGTCGCCGCCCTGCTGGCCGGCTTCCGGCACCGTCACGCCGGCCTGGAACTGGAGCTGCACGAGCTGTCCACGGCCCAGCAGCTCGCCGCCTTCGCCGCCCACGAACTGGACGTCGGCCTCATCCACCACCCGTGCGACGTGGCCGGTCTGGAACTGGGCCCGGTCCTGCGCCGGGACCTGGGCGTGCTGCTGCCGCGCGGCGCTGCCCAGGCCGGGCTCGACGAGGTGCCGCTCGCCTCGCTCACCGGCTACGACCTGATCCTCTTCCCCCGCGCCAACGCCCCCGCGGTGTACGACGACCTGCTCACCGCCTGCGCCCGGGGCGGCTACACGCCCGGCGCCGTACGGCACGGCCAGGGCACCAGCTTCGTACGCGGACTGGTGCTGTCGGCCGGGGCCGTCGCCCTCGGGCCCCGCGACACCCGGCTCGCCGCCCCCGGTGACCCCGAGCTGGTGTGGCGTCCGCTGGCCGGGGCCCCGTTGGCCTGGCGGCACTCGGTGGCCTGGCCCAAGGGGCGTGGCGACGCCGCCGTCGGCGCCTTCGCGGACGCGGCCACCCACGCGCTGCGCACCGCGGCCGGCGCACGCCCCGAGGCACCCGCCCGGCCGCTGCACCTTCGTCCGGCATCGGAGTTCTGGCTTTGACCGACACCGCCACCACCGGCCGTCTCCACGCGGCCTTCGCCGATGCCGGGGTCACCGGCTGGCTGCACGCCGTCGACATCGACTCCGGGGCGCAGGTCGACGCCGGGGCGGACCAGCCGGTGTGCACGGCCAGCGTCCACAAGCTGTGTGTCCTCGTCACGCTGCACGAGCAGGCGGCGGCCGGGCTGCTGGACCTCACCGAGCAGGTCGAGTGCCCGCCCGCCGGACGCACCCCGGGACCCACCGGGCTCGCGGCCATGCTCGACCCGGTCCGGCTCTCCCTGCGCGACGCCGCGTTCCTGATGATGTCGGTCAGCGACAACACCGCCGCCGACCTGCTGCTGCGCCGGGTCGGTCTGGACGCCGTCAACCGCACCACGGCCCGGCTCGGCCTCACCCGCACGCGGGCGGTGTACGGCTTCGGCGACATGCTCGCCGCCCTGCGCGAGGACACGGGGGCGGCCGGCGCCGGCGCCCTGTCCGACCCGCATGTCATCACCCGGCTGCGGGCCCTCGACCCGGCCCGCACCAATCACAGCACGCCCCGGGACATGACCCGGCTGCTCACCGCCCTCTGGCGGGACGAGGCGTGCCCGCCCGAGTACGGGGCCGCCATGCGCCGCGTCCTCGGCCTCCAGGTCTGGCCCCACCGCCTGGCCTCGGGCTTCCCCTTCGACGACGTCCACGTGGCCGGCAAGACCGGCAGCCTCCCGACCCTGCGCAACGAGGTCGGCGTCGTCGAGTACCCCGACGGCGGCCGCTACGCCGTGGCCGTCTTCACCCGTACCGCCCACACCGCGGCCGTCCTCCCGGCGGCGGACGCCGTGATCGGCACGGCGGCCCGGATCGCGGTGGACGCGCTGCGGGCACCGTGACGCGGCGGGCGCCATGCGGGAACGGGCGGCGCCCGCCCGACCGGGGCTCGTCGTCGCGGTGACCGGGACGGCGCACGGCGGCGGGGGCGACGGCCCCGCAGCCCGCGTCAGCCGTCGTTGTCCCGCCAGCGCCCGCCGCTCGGGGCCGAGTCGAAGCGGGTGGCCGCCGAGGCGTTGCCGCTGAAGTCGTTGCCGGTTACCCGGCCGCCGGTCCAGGTGGCCTCGGGCGCGATCCACAGGGCGTGGGTCTGGGTGCGGGGGTGGCCGTCGTCCCGGACGCGGTTGCCGTGCACGTACGGGTGGGCGACGGCCGCGGCGGCGGTGAGACCGGTGCGCGGGGCCGGCGCGTCCGGGAGGCGGTAGGCGGCGCCGGGCGCCGGAGTGCCGTCGGGCCAGGCCGTCTCCGCGCCGGGGCGCTCGGGGGCCAAGGTGAGTTCGGTGCCGGTGTTGCCGGTGACCACGGCGGTGACCTCGGCGTTCGGGGTGTCGACCGTCAGCCGCTTGCCCCGGTGGCCGTCGGGGAGCCAGTCGGCGTTCGCGTCGGTCAGGGACAGGGGGCCGCAGCGGACGCCGTCGCCGCCCCCTTCCGTCGCCGGTGCGGCCCGGCGGCCGTTGTTCCGGACGCGGTTGCCGAAGATCGCCGGCTCGTGCAGCGGGGCGTCGAGGCGGACGCCGTCCAGGGCGTTGCCGCTGATGTCGTTGGACTCCAGGACGATGTCCGTGGCGGGTTCCTGGTCGCCGCCGGCCAGGTTGTGCTGCCAGTAGCCGTACCGGCCGTTCCCGCTGACGCGGTTGCCGCGGAAGGCGTACGGCCCCGGCGTGTTGCCGAGCGCGATCCCGTCCCCGGGGTTGCCGTCGATGACGCACCCGGTGACGATGCCGCCGCGCCCGCCGATGCTGGTCGTGCCCTGCGCCGACACGTCGTACCCGGCGACGTGGTTGCCGACCATGGTGCAGCCGGTGACGAGCAGGCCGTCGGCGCCCCAGTCGGAGATGCCGTAACGGTTGCCCTCGGTGTGGCAGGCCGTGACCCGGATGCCGCGCGGCGGGACCCAGTCGTCCTGCTGGAGTTCGAAGAAGATGCCGTTGGTGCCGTTGCCCCGGGCGGTGCAGTCGGTCACCGCCGTCCGTTCGACCGGCCCCCAGCCGCCGACCCCGATCCCGATGCCCGCGCCGCCCATCTGCTCGCCGGGGTCCTGCCGCCCGCACCGCTCGGCCAGCACCCCCTCGACGACGGTGTCCTGGAGGAAGTCGCACCCGAAGCCGGTGGCGGCGGTGTCGTGGATGTACAGGTCGGTGAAGCGACCGCGGAGCACGTACTGGAGGCCCAGCCCCTTGGCCAGGACGTCGTACTCCTCGGTCCGCACCCGGGAGCCGTCGATCTCGAAGTGCGCGAAGGTGACGTCGGCGATGTGGTGGTCCCGGCCGGCGCCGTGCTGGGCGGTCGTGAACCAGGCCAGCGGCACCGGCTGGGCCGGGGCGCCGGGGTTGCACAGCATGAAGCAGGTGGCACCGCGTCCGGCGCCGATCAGCGAGACACCGCTGCGCCAGAGCACGGGCCGGTCCCGGATCACGTACCGCCCGGCGGGCACGCGTACGGTGCGCGGCCGTCCGTCCGCGGCGGTGGCCTCCCCCAGGGTGTCCACCAGCTTCTGCAGTGCCGGCCGGTCGTCGGCGGCACCGTCCCCTACCAGGCCGAACACTTGGGCGTCGGCCGTCAACGGCGCGGTCATACGGGCGCTCCCTCCACCGGTGGTGCTCGGGCGGGCGGCCGGTGCCGGCATCACCCGCGTGGCGACCGGGTACCAGCCACCGGCCCCGCTCAATCACCGCGGGAGCGCCATGAGACCGCTCGGACATTTCGGGCGCTTTATCTCATTCCGGGGTACATAATCAGAACATGAGTACGGCAACGCTTGTACAGCTGGCCGCGTCCTCGCACGCGCTCAACATGACAGTGGCCTTCATCGGCGGGCTGGTGATCGCCGGCGCGCTGATCTGGGCCGTACGGATGGGCATGAGCGTCATGGAACGAGAACCGGACCGCCCTCATGCCGACGAACAACCCCACCTCCCCGACACCGGTGCCGTCCATGAGGAACGGGAGATGCGGGAGCCCGACGAGATCCCGCTGAACGCGGACGGCAGCCCACGGCTCATGCCGTACCAGCTGCACCACTCGGGCAGCCGCCGGTGCGACGACCAGAAACGGCACCGCTGGCTGCCGGGGTCGAGCGGCGCCTTCGGCAGCGGCGGGCCGGGGCACGTGTGACCCCGCGCGGGTGACCGCGCACGGGTGAGGACCCCGTCCCGGGTGGGGGGCGGGGTCCTCACCGAGGCAGCGTCCCGCCCCCCGCCCCGGGACGGGTTCCGGGCGCCGGGCGCCCGGTGCCGGGTGCGTGTCGGGTGCCGGGTGCGTCTCCGGTGCCGGGCACGCCTCCAGTGCCGGGCACGCCTCCGGCGCCGGGCACGCCTCCGGCGCCGGGCACGCCTCCGGTGCCGGGTGCGTGTCGGGTGCCAGGTGCGTCTCGGGTTTCGGGTGCCGGCCGGCCCCGACGCGTGTGGCGCTCGGGGAGCCGTCTACCGCCCCAGCCACACCGTCGTGTCCGGCCCCAGTCGGCCGTCTTCCAGCGGTGCGCTGCTCAGCAGCACCTCCCCCGCCGGCCGGTCGACCGTCGTCCCGGACAGGTTGGTCACGCAGCGCCAGCCCTCCGACCGGTCGAACTGGAGGACCCCGGGCGGTACGTCGTCCGCCCAGGTCAGCGACTCCCCGTCGAGCAGCTTGCGGCGCAGCCGCAGGGCCGTGCGGTACAGCTCCAGGGTCGAGCCCGCCACCCCGTCCTGCGCCTGCACGGAGTACGCGGCGAAGCTCGGCGGCTGCGGCAGCCAGGCCGCGGCCGCGCCGAAGCCGTACGAGGGTCCGTCCGTCGTCCACGGCAGCGGCACCCGGCACCCGTCGCGGCCCTTGCGGACGTGCCCCGTCTGCTCCCAGATCGGGTCCTGGAGGACCTCGGTGGGCAGGTCGGCCACCTCGGGCAGGCCGAGTTCCTCCCCCTGGTAGACGTACGCCGAGCCGGGCAGCGCCAGCATCAGCAGCGTCGCCGCGCGGGCCCGGCGCAGGCCGGTCCGCTCGTCGACGGCCGGAGCGCGTCCGCCGGACAGCAGCCAGGCGTCGGGGTCGGTGCCCGGCGGCAGGGCCAGGCGGGAGGTGTGGCGGATCACGTCGTGGTTGGACAGCACCCAGGTCGCCGAGGCACCGGCGGCGCGGGCGTCGGCCAGCGAGCCGGTGATGATCTCGCGCAGTTCGTCCGCGTCCCAGCCGCCCTGGAGGTACTCGAAGTTGAAGGCCTGGCCCAGTTCGTCCGGGCGGGCGTACAGCGCGCGCCGGGCCCCCGGGACCCAGGCCTCGGCCACCGCCATCCTCGGCGGGTCGTAGGCGTCGAGGATCTTGCGCCAGTCACGGTAGACCTCGTGGACGTCGTCCCGGTCGTAGAAGGGGTGGGTGCCGGGGGCGAACTCCACGAGCGCCGCCTCGCCGCTCAGCTCGGGAGCGCCGAGGTCGCGCAGCGGCTCGGTCAGGTCCTTGACGAGCGCGTGCGCCACGTCGACGCGGAAGCCGTCGACGCCCCGGTCGCACCAGAACTTCAGCGTGGTGCGGAAGTCGGCGCGGACCTGTTCGTTCTCCCAGTTCAGGTCGGGCTGCTCGGGGGTGAACAGGTGCAGGTACCACTGCCCGTCGGGGACCCGCTTCCAGGCGCTGCCGCCGAAGACGGACTGCCAGTCGGTGGGCGGGTGCTCCCCGTGCTCACCGCGGCCGTCGCGGAAGACGTAGCGGTCACGGGCCGCGGAACCGGGGCCCGCCTCCAGGGCCTCCCGGAACCACGCGTGGCGGTGCGAGGTGTGGTTGGGGACGACATCGACGATGACCTTCAGACCGAGGCGGTGCGCCTCGCCGGCCAGGGCGTCGAAGTCGTCCAGGGTGCCCAGCCGGGGGTCGACGTCGCGGTAGTCGTCGACGTCGTAGCCGCCGTCGGCGAGCTCGGAGGGGTAGAACGGGCTGAGCCACAGGGCGTCGACGCCCAGGGCGGCCAGGTGGGTCAGGCGCTGGGTGATGCCGCGCAGGTCACCGAGCCCGTCGCCGTCGGCGTCGGCGAAGCTGCGGGGGTAGACCTGGTAGATGACGGCCTGGCGCCACCAGTTGGGGTCCTTGGACGACAGGTCGGGCGCGCTGGTGGTGCTGCGAACGGTCACGCGGTCTCCTTCGCGGTGCGTGCGGGCGACACGAATGGATCTGTGGAATCCGTTGGATCCGTTGGAACTGTTGGAACTGTTGGATCTGTTAGGTCTGTCCAGATCACCCGAAAAGTGAACACGCGGGGCGAGCGACGCGCCGGTTCCCGCGCACTCGTTCCCGCGCGCTCGCGTGCGAGCCGTGTGCGCGCCTGGGGGGCTCACCCGGACGGCTCCGCACGCTGGTGGCGGGGCGTGGGCGGTGGTGCCGTGGAGACGTGCCCGTTTCCGAACGGCGCCGGTCGCCCCGGTCCCCAGGAGGCAGCCCGATGCAGCACGCCCCCGCCGCACGCCCCCTCCTCGCCGCCGCGCTCTCGGCGGCCCTGACCCTGACGGTGGCCGCCTGCTCGGCCGGCGGGCCGGAGACGGACGGGCCGGTCGACGCCGCGCCCGTGACCACGCAGGCCCCGGCCGCCCTTCCGTCGCCCACCGTGCCGCCCGCGCTCACCCGGGGGCAGGCGCGGTCCGCCCTGATCACGGAGGCCGACCTGGGGGAGGCCTGGGAACCGACGCGGGGCGCCGCGACCTGGCGGGACGAGGTGCTCAAGGCCACCGCCGAGCGACCCGACTGCCGACGCCTGCTGGACGTCCTCTACACCGAGGAGCTCTTCGGCGCCGCCACCGCCGCCCGCGCCACGGCCGCCCTGGACGACCCGGCCGACGAGGCCCAGCTGCACTACCGGATCACCTCGCACCGCGCTGCCGACATCGACCGGACGCTGGCCTGGCTCGCCACGCTGCCGGACACGTGCGGCCGGTTCACGTCGCGGGCGGCGAGCGGTGCCGCCCGCGACGTCCGGGTCGCCGGCGTGACGCTGCCGCGGGCGGGGGACGCCCGGCAGGGCCTGCGGGTGACGGTCCGCGGCGCCTCGGCGGACGCCGAGGGGGCCGAGGGGGCGGAGGGGGCCGTCCTCACCCTGGACCTCGTCGCCGTGCGCCTCGGTGACGACGCGATCAGCCTCACCAACGGCGGCCTCGGCGAGATGGCCGACGACGCCACCTGGACGGCCGTGGAGGTCGGGACGCGGAGGCTCGCGGAGGTCCGGCGGCAGGGACGGGCACAGGTCTGACGGTCGGACGGGCCGAGAGCACCCCCAGTGATCACGGACCGACGGGCCGAGCCGAACACCTACCGCCGCCCCGAGGCGAGCTCCCTAGTGGTCGCGGTCGAAGCGCTGCCGGTGGGTGACCACCTCGTGGGCGACGTCATAGGCCGTGCGGTCGCGGGCGAACGCGTCGGCGCGCAGGCGGGCCAAGGCCTCGTCGGGGCCGACTCCCAGCTGGACCATGATCATGCCGACGGCCTGGTAGACCTCGTCGTGGTCGCCGGCCAGTCCCTCCAGCCAGGTCTCCTCCCCTCGCGGCAGTGCGATCAGCGCCACCGTCATCACACCGGCCACGAGCCGTGCCGTGCGCAACTGCGGGCCGGTCAGTCCACCGGGGGTGTCGCGGTAGAGGTCGAGGGTGCCCAGGCACGCCGTGCCGCTGCCCAGCGGCAGCGCGTAGACCGCACGTACGCCGACGGCCGTCGCCTGCTGGGCGAAGACGGGCCAGCGGCCGACGTCGGCACCGGCCGTCAGATCGCAGGCGAGCACCGGGGCGCCCGACTCGGCGGCGCTCGTACAGGGTCCGGCGCCGAGCGTGGCCTGGATCTGCGCCAGGTACGTCGCCCGCGCGCCGCTCGCACACAGCCGGACCGGAACGCCCTCACCGCGCAGCGACGCGCTCGCGCCGGTCACCGGCAGCAGCCGTACCGCCGTCTCGCACAGCCGACCGGGCACCTCGTCGGGCGGGGCGCCCCGCACTTCCTCGGCGATCACCTGAGCGGCACGTGACCCCTCCGGGGGCCACCGGGGTTCGTCGCCGGGCCGCACGCGCACCACCTCCTTCCCTCACGCGGCCGGAGGCTCGGCTACCCGAGCCCGACCCGGGGAAACCGGCGGTCCGCAGGTCACGGTGGGAGCCCGACGGCCGGGCCGGGCGACGGCCGGAGCCGCCGCCCGGGCCCCCTACAGCGGCGGCTGCGCCGGCGCCGGGCCGAGGGTGGTGGTGCCGGGGGCCGTGCGGTGCCCCAGCCCCGTCCGGTAGGCGTCCAGGGCCGCCTCCACCCGCCCGGTGCGGCGCAGCAGGTCGCCCAGCAGCCGGCACAGGTCGGCCAGGTCGCCGGCCGCGCCCGCCCGCTCCAGCAGGCTCAGTGCGCGGACGTAGTGCTCCTCGGCGGCCTCGGTGTCCCGGGCGTCCTCGGCGATGATGCCGAGCAGCCGGTGGGCGCCCGCGGCGTGCACGGCGCCGCGTTCGGAGGAGAGGTCGTCCAGCACCCCGTGCAGCAGCTCGGCGGCCTCCTCTGACTTGCCGCGCCGGTGCAGTACGTCGGCCAGCTCGACGGCGACCTGACTGCTGTAGAGGGCGGCGCGGTGGGCGGAGAGCATGCCGAGTGCCTCCCGCATCTCCTCCTCGGCGCGGGGGAGTTCGCCGTTCTGGGCGTAGACGTAGCCGCGCATCCAGTGGCAGTTCGCCAGCTCGGTACGGAGCTGCAGCGTGCGGTACAGCTCGGCCGCCTTGGCCAGCGAGGCGTCGGCCTCGGCGAGGCGGCCCTCGGCGAGGAGGGTGCGGGCGACGGAGCGGTGCATGCGCGCCACCAGCGCGGGGTCGCCGGCGCTGGGGGCGAGGGAGAGGGCGAGCTCGGCGGCCTGGGCGGCGCGGGCGTGGGCGCCCATGTCCATGTACGGGCCGATGGCGCTGGCGTAGAGCAGCAGCAGCGCGTCGGGGTCGTGCAGGCCGCCGCGGTTCAGCTCGTCGAGGGTGGACTCGAGGAGGTAGACGGCGTAACGGAGTTCCCCGGCGAGGTAGTGGGCGAGGGCGCGTCCGCGCAGGGCCGGGACGCGGGCGGGCAGGGGGGCGCCGGCCTCGGCGAGGCACTCCTCGGCCCGTTCGAAGTAGCGCCGTCCGGTCACCAGCTCGCCGGTCTCCACCGCGCACTCCCCGAGCCCGAGCAGCGCGGCGGCCCGTTCCTCGGTCAGCTCGTACTCCTCGGCCTCGGCGAGCAGCGCGGCGTACTGCCCGGCCGCCTGTTCGGCGCCCTCGGTGGCGAGCGTGCGCCGCGCCTCGGTGAGCCTGAGCCGCAGGTCGGTGGCGAGCCGCGCCGGGCGCCCGGTGGCCAGCTCCTCGTAGCCGACGCCGAGCCGTTCGGCGAGGTGCCGCAGCGCCTCGTCGGAGGGGCGGACGCGGCCGGCCTCCAGGGTGGAGATGTAGGCGGGGGTGTACGCCGGTTCGGCGAGCTGTCGCTGGGTCATGCCGCGCTCGGCCCGCAGTCGCTGCACCCGGCGCCCGATGGCCTCCCGGTCGTCACGGTCCCCCACTGCCAACTCCCCCTGTGGCTCTTGCCGTTCGACTCCCACGGCCCTAGGTTAAACCGCGGATTAAGCGCACTTAACGAACGCTTGGGACCAGCGCTCGACACCCTCCCCCACGATCCGCAGAGGACGCCGTGCCCGGACGCACCCGCACCGCCGAACGTTACGCCAGAGCCCTCGCCGCCGCCGTCACCGCCGTGGCGGCTCTGGTACTGGCCGCCAACGCGGGCCCGGCGCGGACACCGGACGAGCGGCCCACGGGCGGGGACGGCCACGGGCGGGTGGTGGAGCACGTGAGCGGCTACGCGCCGGGACACCCGGTGGCCCCGGTGGCCGGCCCGGCTCCCTCGGACGTCTCGGCCCCCGCAGACCGCTCGGCCCCCCTCGGACGTCAGGGCCCCCGCTGACCGCTCGGCTCCTCGGGCGTCTCGGCCCCCACCGACCGCTCGGCCCCCTCGGACGTCAGGGCCCCGCTGACCGCTCGGCTCCTCAGGCGTCTCGGCCCCCACCGACCGCTCGGCCCCCTCGGA
>NZ_JAGMUE010001008.1:0-686 GCF_019049165.1 Streptomyces sp. AC627_RSS907 | reverse complement strand
CGCCCCAGCAGGCCGGTTACCAGAGCGGCGGCTTCGGCCCGTCCACGCCGCCGCCCGGCCCGTACGCGCCGCAGCAGGCCGGCTACCCGAGCCCGACCCCGGCCCCGTCTCCGTACCAGGCCGGCGGCCCCAGCACCCCGCCCCCGTACGCCACCACGCCGGGCCACGCGGCCGGTGGCGGTGGGCAGGGCGGTGACGGCGGCAGCAAGAAGGTCATCATCAGCTCGGCCGTGGTAGCGGCGGTCGCGATCATCGCCGTGATCGTCGCCTTCGCGCTCAAGGGCGGCGGCGGTGACGACGGCGGCAAGGAGGAGCAGGCCAAGCCGACCCAGGAGGCCACGACGGCGGCCGGCTTCAAGGAAGGCGACAAGACCAAGACCATCGACCCGGAGAAGTGCACCGAGGCGTACGACGCCCCGGACAAGCCGGGCTCGTTCATCATGCCGGAGTTCCAGTACCTCTACATCGACTCGGTGAAGAACTGCCTCAAGAAGGCGGGCTGGAAGTACGAGGTCGTCCCGATGAACGAGAACACCTGGGGCAAAGGCACCGTCATGGAGTACACCTTCGACAAGCGCGAGCCCTTCGACCCGGACGAGGACAAGGTCGAGCTGACGGTCTCGACGGGCAACCCGGAGTAGGCCCGGAGCAGACTCCGAGCAGACCCCGAGCAGCCAGCGCCGAAC
>NZ_JAGMUE010001007.1:0-914 GCF_019049165.1 Streptomyces sp. AC627_RSS907 | reverse complement strand
AAGGTGGACTCCTGGAAGCTGGGACACCGTTGGGGTACGGCGGATGTCGACTACCAACTCCTCCTCGAATCCGTCCAGCACACCGGCCACACCGCTGCCACGCCGATCACCCTCCCGAAGACGACGTTCGCCTACACCCAACTTCCCAACCGCCTTGACAAGGTCGGCGACGGAAAGGCTCCCTTCAACAAGGCACGCGTGTCCACGGTCGCGGACGAGTCCGGTGGCCAGATCGACGTGGGGTACTCCGCTCCGGCGTGTGCGTGGGACAGCCTGCCCACCCCGCAGACGAACACCACCCGCTGTTTCCCGCAGTACGTCGCCGGCGACTCCATCACCGAGCCGGAACGCGAGTGGTTCAACAAGTACGTCGTGGAAACGGCCACCTCGACCGACCGCACCGGCGGCGCTCCCGACCAACTCATCCGCTACAGCTATCTCGACGGCGCCGCCTGGCACTTCGATGACGACGACGGCCTGACGAAGGAGAAGCACAAGACCTGGTCCCAGTGGCGCGGCTACGGCAAGGTGCGCGTGCAGACCGGTGGCCAAGGCTCCGACGGCATGAGGACGCAGGAGGAGCATTACTTCCTGCGGGGCATGGACGGGGATCGTAAAGAACCTTCCGGTGGCACGAAGAGCGTGCGAGTCGCCCTCGAAGCGGGCGAGGGTGACCCGATCACCGACCACGCCTCCGCCGCGGGATTCGAATACAAGGCTGTCACCTTCGCGGGGCCGGGCGGGAAGGTCCTGGAAAGGAGCGTCAACCGCCCCTGGCACCACCAGACCGCCGAACGAAAGCGTAGCTGGGGCACGATCACCGCCAACCTGACCGGGACCGCGCACAGCAGGCACTTCATCTCGCTCGACGACGGCGCGGGCGAGAAGTGGCGCACGACGAGCACCGCCACACG
>NZ_JAGMUE010001006.1:0-558 GCF_019049165.1 Streptomyces sp. AC627_RSS907 | reverse complement strand
GCCCTACCCCCAGGCCCCGGACGGGCGGTAGCCGAACGCGGCCAACTCGTCCAGGCAGGTGACCGGCGCGTGCGGCACGACGCGGCCGTCGGCCGTCTCGATGAACACCTCGCTGGAGAGCACCCGGCCGTCGACCCCGTTGACCTCGCGCACGGATGTGACGCGGCGGCTGAGCGTGCCGCCGCTGGCGTAGTCGTTGCGGCGCTCGACGAAGACGACGAAGTTGACCGCGCCCGCGACCAGCATGTGGCTGGCCTCGATGGGCAGTCGCTCGTTCGCCTGGAGCGCGTAGGTAGAGATGCGGTTGAACACCTCGCTGGAACTGTTGGCGTGGATGGTGGAGAGCGAGCCGTCGTTGCCCTGCGACATCGCGTTGAGCATGGTGACGATCTCGTCGCCGAGCACCTCGCCGACGATGACGCGGGAGGGGTTCATGCGCAGCGAGCGGCGCACCAGCTCGGCCGTGCTGATCGTGCCCTGCCCCTCGGAGTTGGGCAGCCGCTCCTCGAACGCCACGACGTTGGGGTGCAGGTCGGGGAACTGGTCGAGGCTCAGTTC
>NZ_JAGMUE010001005.1:0-576 GCF_019049165.1 Streptomyces sp. AC627_RSS907 | reverse complement strand
CCTCGCGCGCGGATGAGGGAGCAGCATGAGGATCACCTCCGACGGGACCGCCGCGCCGGCACAGCCGGTGGCGCGCGAGCACGACCTGCCCGCCGCGCGGGCAGGCGACCCGAGAGCGCCGCACGGCCCGCGCTCCGGGCCGGACGAGACCGGCGTGGGCGGTGGCGTACGGCTGCTGCGAACCACCGTCGAACAGCTCGGCCCGCGACCGCTCACCGTCGAGAGGGCAGCCGCGTGACCCAGACCGCACCCGCCCGGACCACCGCCCCCGGCACGGCCGTCGCCGTCACCGGCATCGGCGCCCGGCTGCCCGACGCCCGCGACCACCGCGAGTACATCGCCAACCTGCTGGCCGGCCACAGCTCTCCGACCGAGATCTCGCCGGAGCGCTGGGACGCCGCCGCGTTCTACTCCACCGACGTCGCCGAGCCCGGCAAGACGGCCAGCAAGTGGTGCGCCCAGGTCGCCCACCCGTACGACTTCGACCACACCTTCTTCCGCGTCTCCCCGCGCGAGGCCGCCCTGATGGACCCCCAGCAGCGGCTGCTCCTGGAGGAGACCTGGCACTGCGTGGAG
>NZ_JAGMUE010001004.1:0-687 GCF_019049165.1 Streptomyces sp. AC627_RSS907 | reverse complement strand
CAAGGTCCGACACGATCACGCCACGCCGGAGGCTCCCTCGCCATGGGGGTTCACTTCGCGCGCGCACCCATCGTCGATGGGGGTTCAGGACGCGTCGTACGCCCGCGCGTCGCTGGCCGACACCTTGTCCGGCTCCGTCGCTATCGCGGCGTCGATGAGCGGCAACAGCTTCTCGACGTGCGTGCCGACCTTCTCGTGGCGGCCCTTGAGTTCGGTGTGCCAGGCCCGGGCGTTCTTGCCCACCCAGACCGCGTCTCCCCCGATGTCCTCGGTGGGCGTCTTGAGCGCCTTCTTCAGCCCCTCCGCCTCCCTCGCCACGTCGCGGCGGAGTTTTTCGAGGTCCGCCTTACGCGGATTTGCCACCTTGTCCTCTGACTCGCCCACCGGCTGCTCCCCCTTGCTGCGTCGGTATCCCGGATCGGGCCACCCTACAAATGCGCGCCCATCGCGGGCGAGCGACAGGTTGCCCCATACAACGGTTAGCTCCTAGCCTGCCTTGATGGAATCACCAGGAACCCAAGAGACACCCGACGTGCTGGTTCTCCCCACCATGGCGGACATCGCCCGTGACGACGCCGGTACGCCCCTTCTGGATGGTTCCATCGAGGTGATGCTCATCCCGCTGGAGGCCGAGTCCGGGGGCGTACAACGGGTCGCCCTCGCTTTCACCACGGTGCCGCTCCTGGT
>NZ_JAGMUE010001003.1:0-546 GCF_019049165.1 Streptomyces sp. AC627_RSS907 | reverse complement strand
CCGAACCAGCCCATCGCTCAGGGTTTCGCAGCGCCGCTCGGACGTGATCTCGAACCAGGCTCAGGGACTCCTCGACGCCTCTGCCCTCTGTGGGACGTACGCGCGGCATCAGATCCACCTCGTCGGCGATCTCGGGCGAGAACAGTCCGACCGTCAGCAGGTCGTCGAGTTCCCGCAGAAGGCGCGTTCCTCGCGCGGGGAAGCGCGTGACGACGCGCAGGAAACCCCGCAACGCCGGCCCCGGTGTGTCCGGTGTGTCGGTGAACGAGTTTCCTGTCTGGCCATAGGCGCGCAGCAGGTTCTGGACTTCATAAAAACGGTAGCCTGGCCCTGCAGAGGAGTAGGTCATTGCGGTCATCCAGACGAGATCGGCTAAGGAATTGGATAGGAGGTCAGCACTCGATAACCAGATGCTGCGGTTGGGTCGCGCTTGAGAATCACTTTGACTTTATTGACCCAGCTCGGCGGCTCCCCTCTCAGGTAACCGTCTCTCGTGAGAGAGAGCCCAGTACGTTCACCGAACTGCACCTCCGGGAGGGCGAGTTT
>NZ_JAGMUE010001002.1:0-562 GCF_019049165.1 Streptomyces sp. AC627_RSS907 | reverse complement strand
GCTTCACGCCGATCCGCTCCGGCTCCAGGAGGTCCGAGATCTTCGCCCGGTCCTCCAGGTCGGGGCAGGCCCCGTAGCCGAGGGAGAAGCGGGCGCCGCGGTACTTGAGGTCGAACATCGCCTCGACCGAGTCCGGGTCCTCGCCGGCGAAGCCCAGCTCGGCACGGACCCGGGCGTGCCAGTACTCGGCCAGCGCCTCGGCGAGCTGGACGGAGAGGCCGTGCAGCTCCAGGTAGTCGCGGTAGGAGTTGGCCTCGAACAGTTCGGCCGTCGCGGCGCCGATCTTCGAGCCGACCGTGACGACCTGGAGGCCGACCACGTCCCGCTCCCCCGACTCCTCGGGCCGGAAGAAGTCGGACAGGCACAGCCTGCGGCCCCGGCGCTGGCGCGGGAAGGTGAACCGGGTGCGCTCGGTGCCGTCCTCGTGCAGCAGCACCAGGTCGTCGCCCTTGGAGACGCACGGGAAGTAGCCGTAGACCACGGCCGCCTCCAGCAGGTTCTCGGTGAGCAGCTTGTCCAGCCAGCCGCGCAGCCGGGGCCGGCCCTCGGTCTCCACCAGCTC
>NZ_JAGMUE010001001.1:0-804 GCF_019049165.1 Streptomyces sp. AC627_RSS907 | reverse complement strand
GGCTCAGGTCGACCGTGTTGCCGTCGGCCACGCAGCGGGTGATCTGGTACGACTGCTGCGCGTAGTTTATGCCCTTCCGGACGGTGACCCTGCCGTTCTCGTCCACCTCGCACGGGTTGTTGTCCGTGCAGCGACCACCGGACTCGTTGCCGGTGTTGTTGACGGCGACCACCGCGCCGGTCGCGGTGTCCACGACGGGCGAGCCCGAGGTGCCCCCGATGGTCTGGCACTCGGGCGTGTAGCGCACCGAGTCCTTCCAGGTCCACCGCCCCTCGCGCAGTTCGTGCACGAAGCCGTCGACGGAGCAGGTGTACCGCTTCTTCCAGTAGCCCGACACGACGCTGATGGCGGTGCCGGCCTTCGGGCGCTCGGCCGCGAGCGCCAACGGCTTGACGCCGAACCGCTTCTTGATCTCCGCGTACGTCGCGTCCACCTCGTACAGCGACACGTCGGTGTCCGTCATCGTGGCGTACGCGACCTTCGTCGCCCGCACCGTGCCCGCGTCGCCGGCGCGCGCGTCGAGGAGCGTGAAGGTGCGGCTCGACGGACGGTCCACGACGACCTCGCCGGGGGCCGGGAATCCGCCCTCCAGGCAGTGGCCGTTGGACATGACCAGGGCCGGGTCCCGGTCGGCGGAGCCGGGGAGCTTGACCACGGCGCCGGAGCAGTTGCTCAGCGCCACGGTGCCCTCGAAGGTGACGGCCTTCGGCCGGGGCTTGGGCTTCGGCTTGGCCTTGCCCTTCTCGTGGGTGGGGGTCTCGGCGGTGGCCGTCGCGGCGGCGTCGGCCGATCGCGGACCCGCCT
>NZ_JAGMUE010001000.1:0-649 GCF_019049165.1 Streptomyces sp. AC627_RSS907 | reverse complement strand
GCCTCGGACCGCTCAGATCGCTCCGCCTCGGTACGCGCGGCGCCGGCCTGCTCCTCCACGGGTGCGGGCCGCCCCGCCGCCGGCTGCCCCGCCACCGGCAGCTCGGCTGTAGGTCGTTGCTCGGACTCGGGTCGGCGTGCCCCTAGCCCGGCGGGCTCTGGCTCTTCCGACGCGGGCCGGTCGGCCCCGGTGGAGCCGGCCTCGGGCTGGTCGCCGGTCTGCGCGGTGTCGCGCGGGGTGTCGGCCGGGGTGGGTGGTTCGGGGGCGTCCTCGGCGGAGGCTCCTTCGGGCCCGCCGGCGGTGCGCTCCTCGGCGTCGGGGCCAGCGGCCGAACCCGCCGTACCGCCCGGTTCGTCGGAAGAGTTCTCAGCGGCGACGGCCGCCTCGTGGGTCTCGTAACGGCCATGACGATCCTGCCGGTCGGACCCACCCGGCCTCGCGTGCTCGTGGTTCATGCCGGGGCCTCCATGGCGACGCGAAGCGCCGCTATACCGCGCGATCCGTACGCCTTGACCGAACCCAGCGATATTCCGAGGGTTTCCGCGACCTGCGCTTCGGTCATGTCGGCGAAATAGCGCAACACCAGCACCTCGCGCTGCCGGCGCTGCAGTCCACGCATCGCCTGGATCAGTTGGTCGCGCTCCAGCAG
>NZ_JAGMUE010000999.1:0-750 GCF_019049165.1 Streptomyces sp. AC627_RSS907 | reverse complement strand
GCCAGCTACCTGGCCACGGTCGCCATCGGCACCTTCGACGTACGCACCCGCGGCGACCTGCGCGCGGGCACCACCACCGACCCCGAGGAGCCCCACATCGACACCCAGGAGAAACCCCAGGAAGCAGCGCCGAACGACGCCCACGCACCCGCCCCGCCCGACAGCCGGGTCGGCGACGGCCAGCCGGCCGGCACACCACGAGCCGGCGGGCGACAAGGCGGCGAACGGCGGGACGGCCAGCGGCGGGCCGGGGGCGACGTGCCGCAGTACGTGGCGATCGACCCGACGCAGGCGGCGGCGAGCCGGCACGTGGCCGACCAGCTCACCGAGATCATGGACTGGGAGACCGGCCTCTTCGGCCCGTACCCGTTCTCCTCGACCGGCGCCATCGTCGACGACACGCCCGACCTCGGTTACGCCCTGGAGACCCAGACCAAGCCGTACTACAGCACGCCGCCCGACGCCTACCTCCAGGTCCACGAGCTGGCCCACCAGTGGTTCGGCAACTCGCTCACGCCGCGCACCTGGGGCGACATCTGGCTCAACGAGGGCTTCGCCACGTACGCCGAGTGGCTGTGGGAGGTGGAGCGGGACGACGCGGGTCGCACCGCGGACGAGATCTTCCGCGACTACTACGACGGCTCGGACGGCCAGAGCGAGGGCATCTGGGCCTTCCCACCCGGCACCCCGCCCGGGCCCGAACACCTCCTCGACCCGCCGGTCTACGGGCGCGGCGCGATGACCCTGCAC
>NZ_JAGMUE010000102.1:0-18916 GCF_019049165.1 Streptomyces sp. AC627_RSS907 | reverse complement strand
ATGAAGGGCGTCTCTGCTCGAACAGCTCGGCCGCGCGCATGCGACGGGCCTCGGCCAACTGCGGCCGCGTCAGCGGTAGAACGGAGACATCAGCAACAGCATCCTGCGGCTTGGAAGACACGCCATCATGCTCACACCACCGAAGCCCCAACCACCACAGAACTAACGAAAAACTCAGTAGTCAGGTCATCCACGGCGTCTCCCCCCAGCGGAATTCACAGCGAAGCCCGCCGCCATGATCAGGAACTCTCCTCCGCAAGGTACCTGATGTCACTGAGCCGAGCCCGATAGTGAGTTCGGTCGAGAAGCACCTACTCACTCAGCAACTGACGGTTCGCCGGCCGGGGCTCGCCCAGCAGTCTGCGCGGGCGAACACGCATCGGGCTGCTGCCACCAGGCCACTACAGTCACAGCTTCTTCACCCCGCCGCCATGACGCGGTTGATCGAGCGGTTCTGTGAGTTCGCCGGCCAGTACCCGTCCGCCCCTTCCTTCATTGCGGCGGCGAGCCGCGTGGAGCTGGACACCGAGCGACATCGCAACGGTCGTCGCCCAGCTGGAGGACCCGTTCGAGGTGATGCCTGGGGGCGTGTTCTTCGACCTGCTGAAGCGGGTGTGACGCTCAGCGCGGATCCGGCCGGGTGTCACAAGTCGGTCGGCGGCACGGTCAGTTGTACGTGACCGACACCGACCGTCACCCACACCGACACCCCGGCCGTCGGCTCACCGCTCGGACGACTCGAGCTGCTGCCGCCATCCCTGCCGTCCGCCTTGGAGCCTCCATGCCCGAACAGTCGTCGGCACCCCTCGTCCTGGACCCCGCAGCCTCCGACCACCACGCCGAGCACCAGGCCTTACGCGACCGTGGCCCGGCCACCCGCGTGGACCTCCTGGGTCTGACCGTCTGGTCGGTGACGGACCCCGCCCTCCTCAAGCAACTGCTCACCAGCACGCAGGTCTCCAAGGACGCCCGCGCCCACTGGCCCGCCTACGCCGACACCGTGTCCACGTGGCCCCTGGCTCTGTGGATCGCTGTGGAGAGCATGTTCACGGCGTACGGCGGCGACCACCGCAGGCTGCGCCGGATGGTCGCGCCGGCCCTCAGCGCCCGCCGCGTCCAGGACCTGCTCCCGACCGTGGAGACAATCGTCACGACGCTCCTCGACGACCTCGAAGCGCAGCCTGCCGGAACGAGCGTTGACCTGCGCGAACACTTCGCGTACCCCTTGCCCATCGCGGTACTGGGCCGCCTCATGGGCATCCCCGACAGCCAACTCCAAGGTTTCCGCGACGTGGTGGACGGCGTCTTCGACACCACGGCCACCGCCGTGCAGGCCGCCAAGAACACGGCGTCCCTCTATAAGGCCCTCGACGACCTGATCGCCACCAAGCGAGCCGAACCCGCCGACGACATGACCTCCCTTCTCATCGCCGCGCGCGACCACGAGGGCGACGGCGGCGGTTTCACCGACGGCGAGCTGCGCGACACGCTCCTGCTGATGATCAGCGCCGGTTACGAGACCACAGTGAACGTCATCGACCAGGCGGTCACAGCTCTGCTCACCGACCCCGAACAACTCAGCCACCTCCGCGCGGGCCGGGCGACCTGGGACGACGTCGTGGAGGAGACGCTCCGCCACGAACCCGCCCTCAAGCACCTCCCGCTGCGCTACGCCCTCACGGACATCGCTCTGCCCGACGGCCGGACGATTCCCCGCGGCGAGGCGATCCTCGCCTCCTACGCTGCCGCCAACCGCCACCCCGACTGGCACGGCCCCACCGCCGACCGCTTCGACGTCACCCGCCTGAACAAGGACCACCTGGCGTTCGGCCACGGCGTCCACTTCTGCCTGGGCGCCCCACTGGCCCGGATGGAGGTGGCCACGGCGCTCCGCCTGCTCTTCACCCGCTTCCCGGACATCGAACTTGCTGTTTCTGTTGGCGAGTTGCGGACCCTCCCGACCGCAATCGGTAACGGCCACCGGACCCTGCCGGTTCGCCCCCGCCGTACGACCGGTGACCCCGCCCGCTGACCCGTCCGAACCAGTGCAGACAGTGCGGAGGCCGTTCCGTACGGAACGGCCTCCGCACGCGCGACCGGCGCCAGCAGTCCAACGATCGCAGCAGCCGTGGCACGGGCGAGTGAGGTCGTCCTGGAGGGGTCCGGTCTCTGTGACCGTGATCGTCGAGTCGGCCCCGGGGGTGATGCCAGCTTCAGGAGAGCAGGGTGATCGGTGATGCAGTAGACGCGCGCGCCGCGGGTGCCGTTGGGGCGGCGCAGGCGTTCACGGAGCAGGTAACCGTACTCCTCCAATTCCTTGAGGCTGGTGCGTAGCGCCTCCCGGCCGTCGAGGCCCAGGCGGACGAGGTCGGCGATCGTGACCCGCCACCTACTGCGATGCGTGCCGATGTACCCGAGGATCCCCTTCGCCGGTAGGACAGCCGGCCGCCACGGAACAGGCCGTTGGCGATCTGTGCCAACTGATCAGCGACCATCACGCCCAGGCTGACCCTCGCCCGGCGGCTGCCTCGGTGCGGCGGTGGTTGGAGTGGCGGCCGGTGTCTACCCGTCCGTCCGCGCCGCCCGGCTGTCCCCGACGAAAGCCCTGGCGTCGACGTAGGGTCCGCCCTGGTGCCGAGAACAGAAGGGGAGCGGGCATCCGCTCTCGCCTGGCCGGACATAGGGGCCAGGCGAGAGCGCAACGGCCCCGCACAAGGGGGCCACCATGGCCGTAGACCACAGCACTGACATTGCTGCTGATGCTCAGGTTCCGGTGGTCGTGGCTCGGGCACTGACTGACGTCCTGCTGGACTGTCTTCCGGCTGTACTGTTCGGCCGCCGGGACCTGTTCTCATGGCTCCGGCCGGGCGGAACACGACCCTCCCATGCCGACACCATTCACGTCTCGGTGATCAGCGACAACGGTGGCCACCTCGCGGACGCGGAGTTCAGGACCACCGCCGCCGGATTCGCCGCGGCCCTGTCCTTCCTCAGCGCCCACGGCCACCAGGCGATCGTCCTTTCGACCACGTACCGGAAGATGCCCAGGCCGGAGCCGTGTTCCTGGCCTCGTTCGGCGATGACCGGCCGGATCCCGCGTTGCCGCAGCAGGCGGCGGTACTTGTCGTGGTCGTAGCCGCGGTCGGCGAGCAGGGCGTCCGGCCGCCGACGTGGCCGGCCGACGGCGCCGGAGACCGCGGGGACCTTGTCGAGCAGGGGCAGGAGCTGGGTGACGTCGTTGCGGTTCCCGCCGGTCAGCGACACCGCGAGCGGGATGCCCTGGCCGTCGGTGAGGACGTGGTGCTTGCTGCCCGGCCGTGCACGGTCGACCGGGCTGGGACCGCTTTTGGGCCGCGCCGGGCAGCCCGGACATGGGATGAGCCGATCACCGCCCTCGACCAGTCGAGTTGCTTCGCCGACCGCAGCTTCTTCAGCAGCACCAGGTGCAGCTGGTCCCACACGCCGGCCTCGTTCCAGGCCGCCAGGCGCCGCCAGCACGTCATCCCCGAGCCGAAGCCCAGCTCCTGGGGCAGGTACTCCCACTGGATGCCGGTGTGCAGCACGAACAGGATCCCGCACAACGCCTGCCGGTCCGGCACCCTCGGCCGCCCCGCCACCAGCTTCGGGCTCGGTTTAGGCAGCAACGGCTCGATCAGTGCCCACAGTTCGTCCGAGACGATCCACGGCCGCGACTGTCTCTTCCCCACGCTCCGACCAACGAGCCGACAAGCAGTCAGTCACGCGATCAACGACTTCTGTTAGGACCTCTAAGTGGGCGGTTCGTGAGTATGTGAGTGGTTCTGCTGTCGCCTGATGGTGTGGCGGCAGGGCGGAATCCGCCGGTCCACGGGTGCTGATCTGGCGATGTGATCGGGTGAGTGAACGCAAGCTGTACCCGAGTGACTTATCGGACGAGCAGTGGTCGTTGATCGAGCCGGTGATCACCGCGTGGAAGAACCGGCACCGCTCGGTCAGCGGCCACCAGGGCGCCTACGACATGCGGGAGATCGTGAACGCGATCCTCTACCAGGGGCGGACCGGCTGCCAGTGGGCCTACCTCCCGCACGACCTGCCCCAGAAGAGTGCGACCTACTACTATTTCGCCGCATGGCGCGACGACGGCACTGATCAGGTCATCCATGAACTCCTGCGCTGCCAGATCCGTGAACGCGCCCGCCGATTACTGAGGTTTTCATGGTGGGGTCGGTTGGTCGATAGCCAGGCCGGTGGCGGTGAGGCAGCCGTCGGTCAGGTGGGGTCGGAGTTGGATCCTGCGTAACTCGCGGCGGAGTTTGCGGTCGAGGTCGTGGGGTGTGTCGAAGGCAGTGTTGGCCATGGCCCTGCGCACGAGTGACCAGACAGCCTCGACGGGGTTCAGGTCGGGTGCGTATGAGGGGAGACGGACGGTGGTGAGCCAGTCGTGCTCGGCATCGTACTTTTTCAAGCCCGCTGCCAGGTGGGTGTTGAGATTGTCCCAAACCACCACGATGGGACCGTCGAGCTGGATGTGGGCCCTCACCAGCAGGTCTCGGTAGTCCTGCCAGGAGAAGCTCTTCCGTGCTCCTTTCAGGAGCAGATGCTGACGGGGCCGGTAGATCAGTCTTGCGGTCTCGCCGGGTTTGTAGCAGCACAGCGGGGCGACCGAAGTCCTGCGGCGGGATCTTCCCCGAACGCGGATAACGGGCGTGCGGCCACGTCGTCCCCAGGTCCGGGCCCGGGGCGGAGTCATCGAGAATCCGGCCTCGTCCTCGAAGACGATCCACGCTCCGGACGCCGCCGCGAGCCCTTTACCTGCGGCCACACCTCCTGCCTGGGGACTCCTCTGTGACTGGCGGCGGCATCGGCACTTCCCGAAGATCGGGGCTGATTCGCTGCTGACAGGTAACGCAGGAGAAGACCATCATGGCCGCGATTCTGCGTGAGCCTCTGCTGTCAGCTCCCACCATTTCCGGCTCGGCTCCGCAGCCGGGAGGCGACCCTCGTCGACGCGGTCGGCCAGGTAAATCAAGGTGGCTTGCGGGTCCATACCGAAGGCTGCGGCGACGAGCTTGGGGTCCATGGTGTTCACGAGGTCGAGAAGGCGGGTGCTGCGGATCGTCCGGGGCGGGTAGCCACAGTCGTCAAGTACATGGGAAAGATAGGCAGTTGAGGCCGGGCTTCGCCCGGCCTTCGTTCCTTTGGTGACCACCACGTGCGGGTTGGCCGTCGGCCATGCCTCGCGGTGAGCCATGCAGCGTTGCAGCACGGTCCAGGAGGCGGGGTCCAGTGGGACGGGGTGAGGCCGCTTGCCGAGCCGGATCGTCTGGGCGGCCACGTCGATGTCGGTCATCTGCAACATCCGGACCTCGGCGCTGGAGGCACCATGCAGCAGAGCGAGCATGCCGAGCAGGGCCTCGTGCGGGTGGACATGCTCGCTGGTGGTCCAGCGGCGGAAGAGCTCGCGCTGCTGGTCGAGTGTGAGAGTCCGGCCGCGGAAACCGTTCCGTTCCTTCACGACCAGAGTGCGGGTCGGGTCGATCAGCACGATGTGCTGGGAGCGGGCAAAGCGGAAGAACTGCCGCAGTACCACCAGCCGGCGCTTCCGGGCCTTGGGCAAGGTGGCCAGGCCCACCGCGTGATCGGCGTGGCCGCCGCCCTGGTCACCGCCTGGATCACGCTGCGCAAGGGCGACCACCGGTGCCCCCCGCCGCCCGTACCCGGCTGGAGCGCGTCCGCGCTTCGGCCGGGATCGTGAAGCTCGCCGTCCAGCAGATCGAGGACGAACTGGGCGGTCCGATCGACGCCGAGTTCCTCGCCGAGACGCTGCGCGAGCTGTTCGACGAGGCCGAACCCAAGGGCGGCGTCCTCGGCTCGCTCAACCAGCTGCTGACGACGGCATCGAGGGCCGCCGCGCTCACCCCGCTGGACGACGAGGGCTCCGAGTCCGCCGCCTGCGCGATCGACGAGGCCGCGGCCTTCCTTCTCGACTCCGCCGGGATGCGCCTGCACCTGGCCACCTCCACCCTCCACCCGCAAGGAGAACGCCCGTGAAGACCACCTTCGACGGCACCATGCAGCCGCTCGACACGTCCATCCCCGACCCGGCGCTGATCGTCCTCATCGGGGCGGCGGGGAGCGGCAAGAGCACCTGGCCGTCCACGCAGGTCCCCTGGAGCTCGATCAGTTCAGGGCGATGGTCTCGGACGACTTCTCTGTCAAGTTCAGCGTGTTGAAGGGCCTGGTACGCCTGGCGGGGCGCATGGGCTGGGACTCACAGATGACCCTGTGCGAGAGATGGGTTGACAACATCACGGCACGTGCCAATAATTCATTGCATGTGCCGAGGAGTTCTATGGAAACCACTGATCTGACGGGCGACAGCCTGGTGAAAGTCCTGGCGACCCTCGCCAGTCCACACCGGATGCGTGTACTCGCTGCCCTGGCAACAGGCCCCACCTACGTGAGCCAACTGGCTCGGGACCTAGGAATCAGCAGGGCGCTGCTCCAAGTGCACCTCAAACGGCTGCAGACGGTTGGCCTGGTCTCGGACCACATCGAAGTGTCAGATGACGGCAAGGCGATGAAGTTCTACGAAGTTGTGCCGTTCGCGCTGTGCCTCACGCCGCAAACACTGGTCACCGCATCCGAGTCGCTGACCGACAATGCCGACCGCGGCGAATCCACAAACAAGGGGACCTGAAGCAAATGTCCGATTGGCTCATCGAAGAGATAGTCCTCTTCCTCGTTGTTGGCGCCGTGGTGGTGGCCACGATCTGGCTGGTAGCAGTCAAGCAACGCTCGAAGGCAGAGCTGGCCAGGGACACCAGTTACCGCACGATCGCGGAGCGGGCAGTCGCAACCCAGGAAGCCATGCAGAGAGATCTGGCCAACATGGATGCACGGATGGCCAAGATCGAACGCGTTCTCAAGGATGTGGATTGAGCCACCCCTACACCGGGACGCCGACAGACGCCGTCTACCGCCTTGGCGGGGACGGCGTGCTGACGTCTGTAGGGCCTGGCCTTGACCCTTGATCTTGGACACACGAGACACTGGATCCTGAGGATCTGAGAACGGACATCTCGTGGTCATGAAGAACTATCCGCCGGAGTTCAAGGCGGACGCGGTCGCGTTGTACCAGTCGCGGCCTGAGGCGACGATCCGGCAGGTCGCTGCCGATGTGGGGATCAATCCCGAGCCCCTGCGAAACTGGGTCCGGGCGGCCGGGGCGAGCCGGCCGCGGGGACGCCGTGCGGAGACACCCGCCGAGCCGCCCACGCCGCCTGGAAGCGGAGAACGCCGCGCTGCGTAAAAAGGTCCGTGAGCTGGAGGAAGAACGCGAGATCCTGCGCAAGGCCGCGAAGTATTTCGCCGGGGAGACGCGCTGGTGAACCGCTTCCAGTTCGTCGCCGACCACCGGCGCCGCTACGGCGTGAAGCGGCTGTGCGCCATCCTCGGCATCGCTCGCTCGGGCTTCTACTACTGGCGCAGGACAGTGGCCGTGAGGGCGGCCCGCCAGGCCGCCGACGCGAAGCCCGCTGCCCGGATACGCACGGTTCATCGCGCCTCGGACGGCACCTACGGCGTCCCCAGGATCACCGCCGAGCTCCGGGAGAACGGCGAGGTGGTGAATCACAAGCGCGTCGCCCGGGTCATGAGGACGATCGGGCTGGCCGGGCTCCGCCTGCGCCGCCGGCACCGCACCACCGTCCCCGACCCGGCCGCGGCGAAGGTCCCGGACCTGATCGGCCGCGACTTCACCGCGGACCGGGCGAATACCAAGTACGTCGGCGACATCACCTACCTTCCCCTGGCCGGCGGGAAGTACCGCCATCTTGCGACCGTGATCGACCTCGCCTCGCGGCGCCTGGCGGGTGGGCGATCACCGACCATATGCGGGCCGACCTTGTCATCGACGCCCTGCATGCGGCCGAACGGACCCGCGGCAGCCTCGCCGGCGCTGCTTTCCACAGCGATCACGGGGCCCAGTACTGCAGCCGGGCCTTCGCCGACGCCTGCCGCGAAGCGGGCGTCACCCAGTCCATGAGCGCGATCGGCTCCAGCGCGGACAACGCACTCGCCGAATCGTTCAACGCGACCTGCAAACGAGAGACCCTCCAGGGTCGCCGGGCCTGGGACACGGAACGCGAGGCCCGCCTGGACCTCCTTCGCTGGCTGCACCGCTACAACACCGTCCGACGCCACTCCCGCCTCGGCCACCGCATGCGAATCTTGGTGCTGTCTTGTGTTCAGGCAGGTCGGGCTTCGATGATGCTCAGTGCCGAACCGGTGTCGATGACACGTTGCAGGGTCAGTCCCGCCTCAGTCAGCATTTTCCCGTACTCCTCCCGAGTTCGTTCACGACCGCCCAGCAGTACGAGCATCACCACGTCGTACACCTTGCTGGGGTGGGGTGCGTTTCCGGGCGGGATGAGGTGCTCGATGATCAGCAGCTTGCTGTCCGGTGCCATGGCCCGCCGGCAGCCTCGGAGAACAGCGATGGCATCGGGCTCTGGCCAGTCGTGCAGAATCCATTTGAGGAGATAGACATCGCCTCCCTGAGGGAGCGAGCCGAAGAGGTCACCTCCTGTGAACTCGCAGCGCTCTCTCAGGCCCGCCGCGTCGATCTGCTGCCGCACCACTGGGGCCATGTGCGGCTGGTCGAACAGGACGCCGGCTGTCGAAGGGAAGGCTTCGAGGATCGCCGTGAGCAGGGTGCCGTCGCCCCCGGCCAGGTCGACGACCCTCCGGGCTTCGCTGAAGTCGTAGGCTTCAGTCACTGCCGCGCTGTCCATCCGGGTGACTTCCGCCATGCTTTCGTTGAACAGCGCGCCCATTTCCGGCTCCTCACGGAGCAACGCGAAGAAGGGTTGGCCGAACGACTCGGGGAATGTCGCCGTGCCTGTGAGCAGGCTGTGCCGAGCGTCGGTGAACGCCTGGCTCACCCGCCCGGAGAAGGTGAGCATGGATCGTACGGATTCGGGGTGATCTGAGCGTAGATGCTGCCCGATGTCGGTGAGTTCGAAAACGCCGGTGACCACTTCGCGGCATACCCCGTGGCTGGCCAGCAGGCGCAGCAGGCGTTGGAGGGCGTCGGGGTGTGTTTGGGAGGCTGCTGCCAGCTGCTCCACCGCTTGCGAGCCGTTGGCCAGCAGGTCGGCGATGCCGGCTTCGGCCACCAGGTGCAGCGTTCGGGCGGCGATCATGCTGTCGCTGAGTTGCAGTAGTCGCGCGGCGCCATGGGTGGGAGAGTCCCTGGGGCCTCTCATTGCGTCGGTCCTGTCGTGTCAGCAGTTTGGTCCGGTTGGGTGAGAGCAGGGCGTACGACTGCGTGGCCTTGTGCAGGGTGGTGGAAATGCGGCATGTGGTGCAGGGCACGGAGTACCGGTAGGACGCTGTGGTAGCAGCACACCGAGGAAGGCACGCCGAAGACTTCCGGGCTGCGCAGGAGAAGGGGCAGTTCGGCGCGGAGGTAGGCGAGCGCGGCCTGGTATCGGGCCATGGTTGCACTGGTGGCTGGCCTCTCAGGCCCCAACAGGTGGCGTACGTGGGTATCGCAGGCGTTGGCGAAGCGCTGGTCGGTTTCCAGGGCGTGGTCCAGGTGCTGTCTGGCGCTTTGGTAGCCAGGCAGCGCTGTGCATGCCGACAGGGCTTGCAGGTGGACCTTGTCTGCGGAGGGCAGACGCTCGACGGCGCGGCGGAGGCGGCGCAGTGTGTCTTTGACGGAGCGTTTGGCCCGGGCTTGGGCGTGGTCGGGGCTGCAGCCGTTGGCCTCGTGGAGGCAGGAGAGGTGCAGGTCGGTATAGACGATGTCTACCCGGTCGAAGCGCTGCTGTGCCCAGTCCAGCAGCCCTGCAAGTCTGTCCTGGGTGAAGTAGCCGTTGCCCGGGCTGACACCGATCAGGGCGTGCTCGCCGCGTTGCAGTAGCTGGTTGCAGGCCAGGGTGAATGGCTGGGCCGTGAGAGTTTCCGTGCGAAGGTTCGGTTGTTCAGTCACGGTCCGTCTCCTTCGCGCGCAGCAGTTCAGCGAGGTGGCAGCATGCGTTGTCGAGGAGGGTCTCGAGGTCTCGCTCTTCCATGGCGTCGCTCATGAACGCGTCCAGTTCCAGCGGAAGTCCGTTCAGGCCGTTGTCGCAGGCTGCGAGTTGCCGAGCCAGCGTGAGAGTCCGGCGGGCGGCATCCAGGCAGCGCAGCGGCCCGTAGGCGGGGGGTTCTGTCAGCAGGCCGCGTGCGCTGCTGAGAAGGTATGCCGACAGCAACAGCAGTTCCTCGCCCGCCTGCCGGAGCCGTTCATCGCCACCTGTCATGACGGATCACCTCGCTGTGGTTGCGACGCCGCGCCTGTGTGGTCGTCCGGGCGGGCCGTCCCACGGGAACCACTAGCAGCGTTTGCAGATGTGCGGGGAGCTCCAACAACCGGCCCACGGCCTTGGCGTGGAAGCTTGCGACGGGGCACCCGCCGAGTCCGAGTGCGTGTGCCGCCAGAAGGAGGTTCTCCACGGCCATTGCGACACACAGCAGCCCCACATCCCACGATTGATGGTCTTGGGCCGGGCGGGCTGCGCGGGAGCGGTCGAAGCAGGCAGCGACGATCAGGGGCGGGGTTCCGATGATGCCGGGCGAGAAGGCCTGCACCAGCCGCACCAGGCGAGGTTCCCGCACGGCGACGAAGGCCCACGCTTGTTTGTTGGATGCCGAGGGTGCGGCCAGCGCTGCCTCCATCAGCAGATCAAGCGTGGCGTCTTCGATCTCATCGGGGAGGTACTGCCTGACGACATGCCGAGTGCGGAGTGTCCGCAGCGTCTCGCAGTCCAGCCCGTCCGGCTGGGTGACGCACCTCTCAGACATCACGAATTCTTGCTCTGAGTGATTGCATGGGCACAATACGTAGCATAATGATCGCTATGAACGCGGCGGCATGCCGGGCCGGGAACATCGCTCTTTTGGAGGGGCACCTTTGCTGACATCACCTCCTGCATCTGCCGCTCGCATGTACGAGTTGATCCTCGGAAGCTGGTGCTCCGCCGTCATCGGTGCCGTCGCCGAACTAGGGGTGGCCGACGCCATGTCAGATGAACCCCGATCCGCCACAGCTCTCGCCCAGCAGCTGGGAACCGATCCCGACTGTCTCCACCGGCTGCTAGCCACCGGAACCGATATCGGTCTCTTCCAGGGCCACAACCCGGGACATTTCTCCCTCACCGCCCTCGGCCGTACCATGCGAGACGACACCGCCGATTCCATGCGGGGATTCGCCCGATGGGTCGCAAGCCCAACAGAGCGGGGCTCCACCGCCTACCTGGCTGAGGCCGTCCGTTCCGGCAACGCCGTCTTCGAGCACGCGCACGGCAAGCCGGCCTTCGCCTTCCTGCGCGACAACCCAGGGGTCCAGGCCGTCTTCAACGCCGGCATGTCCGATATCTCGGCGCAGATCACTGCCGGCGTGGTGAGTGCCTACGATTTCTCAGCCCACCACACCCTCGTCGACGTCGGAGGCGGCCAAGGCCGTCTCCTGGCCGCCATCCTTGCAGCGCACCCCCATCTGCAAGGAGTTCTCTACGACCAGCCCGAAGTCGTCGAACAGGCACAGCCCGTGCTGAAGCGGGCCGGGGTCGCCGACCGCTGCCGCGTCCTCGGCGGCGACTTCCTCACCGAGGTCCCCCAAGGAGGCGACGCCTACCTGCTCTCCAGCGTCATCCACAACTGGGACGACGCACAAGCCGCACACATCCTCTCCCTCTGCCGCGACGCCGCATCAACGAAGGGCCGCGTTCTGATGGCAGAAGCCGTCCTCCCCCCGGCCGGCCACCACGCCCTCGCCATCCGACTTCTCGACCTGTCCATGCTCGCCAACTGCAACGGCCGCCAGCGCACCGAGACCGAATTCGCCGACCTCTGCCATCAGGCAGGCCTGTCCCTCGTACGCACACACCAGGCATCGGACATGTGCAGCCTGCTCGAAGCACGCAGACGTTCCTGACAGGCCTTCTTGCCCTTGCCGGCCGCGGCAAGGGTCATCAGCGCTACTGAACTTGACCGGGTGAGGTTCCCCGAGAGGCGGGAAGTGGTGACAGGGAGTCAGATGGGCCTCATGAGAGGAGCCCGCGCGATGCCTGCACCGAGGAAGTACCCGCTGGAGTCGCGTGAGCGTGCGGTCCGGATGTACCGGGCCGCTGAGCCGAAGCCCGTGATCCGCCGCATGGCCGAGGAGCTCGGCGTGCACCACGAGGCCCTGCGCAACTGGATCCGTCAGGCCGAAGCCGACGCCGGTGAACGGAACGGCATGCTCACCACCGAGGAGAAGGAAGAGCTGGCTCAGCTGCGGCGAGAGGTGCGGGAGCTACGCCGGGCGAACGAGGTCCTGCGGACGGCCTCGGCATTTTCGCCGCCCAGCTCGACCCGACCCGGCCCAGGTGATCGCGCTCGTCGACGAGCACCCGCACCTGGGGGTCGAGCCCGTACTCCGGGAACTGAACATCGCCTCCTCCACCTACTACCGCTGGCGCCAGGCCGAGAAGGAGCCGCGTGCGCGACGCCGCCAGGACGCCGAGCTGACAGAGAAGATCCGCCAGGTCCACGCCGACTCCGACGGGATCTACGGCTCACCCCGCGTGCGCGCCGTCCTCAAGCGTGAGGGCGTCCACGTCAATCGCAAGCGCGTCGAGCGGCTCACGGCGCCAGGCCAGCCTGACCGGGATCAGCCCTCGCCGGAGCAAGGGCTTCACTCGCCGGGACCCGGACGCCGATCTGGCCCCTGACCTGGTGCAACGCGACTTCACCGCGAACGGGTCGAACCGACTGTGGGTCACCGACCTGACCATGATCCCCACCGAGGAGAGGCCGCTGTGGCTGTCCGCGAACCGCGACGCGTTCTCCCGCCGCGTCGTGGTCTGGGAGACCTCCGCCCGCGCGGACGCGGCTCGGACGGCGGCATCCTGTACGGCAGCGACATGACCGGGGTGATGCGCGTGCGGCTGCGCTACAGCCATCGCGACCGCTCCGCCCAGCTGAAGTTCACCTTCCAGCCGCCTGAGGCGGCGATGCCGCGACGCTGGTGCCCGCGCTCAGACTGCTCAGCCAGGCCACGGCCGGCCATTTCGTGGAGCTGGCCTTCGCCGGTGAGCCGGCCGGCCGGGTGCGGGCGCCGGTCAGCACCGGGATGACGCCTGCGGGCTGGGATTCGGGCGAGGCCCGGCTGTGGGCCGACGCCTTCGACGACCTGAGTCGGCTACAGAGCAGGACGGGCCGCTTCTTCCCGGTCCCCGACAACTTCACCCAACGCGATGCGCGCGAGGTCAAGGACATGCTCGCCCTTCTCGACGGGGAGGAGACCGTGCTGCGGGGCAGCACCGTGTCGGTGGGCGTCGACAGCGCCGAGGCCCTCGACAAACTGGGCGACATCCGCGCCGGGATGTTCCGCGTCACCGCCGGCTACCAGGGCCTGCTCGTCACCCTCGGCGAGCAGCAGATCGATCTCGGGCCCTGCACCGAGATCTACACGATGGACAAGATCCTCAACATGAAGGAGGCGCGGCGGGACCTCGCCGCGCACGGGCACGCGACCGTGACGATGCGCGTCGCCAAGCACTTCCCGCCCGTGCGCTACCTCGGGCCCCTGCGCGACAGCGGCACCGAAGGCTGACAGATGAGACCGCCGCGCCGGATCCCACGGGCACGATCAGAACGTGGGCGCGGCGGTTCGGGACCACGCTGCACCCTGGCCGCAAGGGCGCTCGTGGGGCGTACATCTCGCGTGCCAACCGCGCACTGAAGGCGCATCCTGCCCGGACAGGGCCGTGGGGGCCAGGTCGGGCCTTCCGAGCGTGCTGCCGTCCACGCACGTTTCCTCTACTCGAAGTAGAGGAGCGCGGTAGAGTCGGGGTATGGCAGCAGACGAGACGAGCATCAAGGTGGGCACGGCCGCGCGGGACCGGCTCGCCCAGCTGGCCGCCGAGCACGGCACCACCATCCGCAACCTGGTCGAGGAACTCGCGCAGAGCACGCCGACGCAGGCGGAGTACGCGGAACGCGCCGAGCTGGCCCGCGCCGAGCTGGCCTCCGCGCTCGGCAACGCACCGAGCCCGGAGGCCGAGGCGAAGGCCCGAACCCTGCTGGAGCGCCTCGGCGGCACCGCGCACGGTCCGCGGGCAGCCGCGTAGTGGCGCCGATCGCGGTCGTCCTGGACCACACGACCGCAGGAGCGCTGTACGACCCGAAGGACCCGTTCAACGAGGCGGTCGCCGCGTTCTACGTCCAGGCCTCCGGCGGCCTCGGGGACCTGTACGCGCCGGTGCTGTCCCTGACGGCAGGCGACGCCGAACGCCCCGGGCTGCTCGCCTACATCAAGGGACTGCGGTTCATCAGCATCGAGGCGTTCGACACCGACGCCGCGGTCACCGCCACCGAACTGCTGCGCTTCGGGCACTCCTGGACCGCCGTCCACGCCATCCACACCGCCCGCCCCTCCGCCGCCCACCCCGCCGGCCGGTACCTTCTCACCCTGACACCGAAGGCGTACGCGGGCACCGGCGTCCAAGCCGTCCACCCCGACCAGTAGCCGCCGGCCGCCCGGCGGCAGACCGTCACGCTCGTCGCGTGCAGGCAGAAGGCGCCTTTCCGGAAGACGTGCAGAGGGCGCGGGCACCGACGGGGGTGAAGAGGGGCCAGGGGACTCGATGGGCACCTGGGTGGGGTAGAGGAGGGGGCGTGTCACACGGCGGGGCGGCCCGTGCGGAAGGCAGTCACCAGGAGTGTGTCGGCGGCGCGCGGTCCGGTTCCGCCGGGCAGGGTCTCGGTGCTGGCGCGTTCCTCGCCATCCACTACGGCGCCTTCGTCGCCCAGATGCTCCACGCCCACGGCTACGGCCCCGACTGCGGGCGTTCCGTCACCAAGGCGGCCGTCGACAAAGGACTCTGGCTGGAGTGCCCGCGCGGCTGCGGCTACCGGGGCGCCCGCGAGTCCATCAACAACCACGTCAACCGGCAGCACCGCGAGAAGTGAGGACAGCATGATCAGGATCGGTCAGATCTATCGCAGCCTCGGTGACCCGTACCCCTACGACGAGCCGCGCCGCCTCAAGGTCGTCGGCCTCCCCGTCACCACGCCCAGCCCCTACGGATTCGGCAAGGTCGACGTCGTCACCCTCACCGAATCCGGCAGGGAGATCCGCCGCCGCGCCATCGAGGCCACCCAGCTCCACGACAGCCCGACCACCCGCAACGGCAAACCCCGTCGCACCGGCTACGTACTCGAAACCGCCACCGAGAAGTGAGGAGCCGGCCATGAGCACCCCGCCCGAACTCCGCGCCCGTGCTACCGAACTGGAGCAGCGGGCACCCCCGATCACCGCTGGCCCGCCCACCGACGACGAACGGATGTGGCTGGAGAAGGCCGCCGCCCTCCGCGCCGAAGCCGACCGACTCGAAGCCGTTGACTGCGCCACCGAGAAGTGAGGAACCAACCATGACCGCCCTTACCTACATGCCTCCCGTGGGTGGCGCGAAGCAGACTCACCCCGAGATCACGGACCACTGCCGCCCAGGCGGCGAGAAGACCTACCCCGAGCACAGCTACGCCGCTGCCAAGCCCACGCGCTGCCGCCGCTGCGGCGCCACCGAGAAGTGAGGGCCGTAGCCCTCCAAACGCAACGGTGCCCCGCCTGAGGAAAGCAGGCGGAGCACCGTCGTACACGCTAACCCAACACGTCCTCCGCCATGATGGGGACGCCGTGCAGCCGCGCTCCGCGTCCTCACCGCCTGCGCCGTCCCGGTCAGCAAGGTGCGACTGACCGGCTTCCTGCCCGTGTGGTGCCCGCGGCCGGACACCGGCTGCGGGCCGGGAGCGCTCGGTATCGCCCGCGCGCGGCAACTGCGGAACTGGACCACTGACGGATGACGGAGGGGCAGGGCGGCGAAGCCGCGGCGGCCCGAACCCAGCGCGGCCGACCGGCACTGCGACGGACCAGCACGAGCAGGGCACACCTCGCTCCGACGCCGCGGTCCCGGCCAGGGTGCCCGGCAGCGGCGGTAGGTCAGCAGCGGCGTGGCGGGAGCCGGCGCGCGACGGCGGGGGCCGGACGGCGGGCAGCGAGCGGACGGCGAGCCGAGCAGCAGAACCGGTGCCGGGCGCGCGGGGACGCGCCGACCGATACCCCGGGAGGCCGTGCGCAGCGGCCGCCGGCCGCGTCGTAGCCGGTCCCGATGGCGGCGGCCCGGTCCACCACGCCCGCCCACCTCAGTCTGCTCACATCGGTATCGGCACGAGCGCGGCGACCGCGGACACGGCGGGACCGGTGATGAGGCCGGGACCGCACGGGGCGACGGGCGGACCGGGACGACCGGGCGGGACGGGCAAAGGTCGCACAAGGTGGTCCGGCTCCGGCTCGGCATGACCGGGCAGTCGGCGAGTGCGGGCCCGGGGCGCACCAAGCACGATGGGAAGGGCGGCGGGCGGATCGTCAGAGGCGGAATCCGCGGTCGGGGTCTCGGGCGTTGTCCGCGCTGAAGGGCTCGAACCACTCGTCGGCTGCGAGGTTCACCATGCCCATGGCCTGGTGGATGTCGCTGTCCGGGGCTTCCATGCCGTCGAGTCGGGCATCGAAGAGCATCAGCACGTCGTGGTCCTCGAACAGGTCGTCCGAGCAGCCCTGCCAGTCGTAGTCGGCACTGTTCTGAGGCAGGTCGGCGACGAGAGCACGCACGGCGTTCGGGCGGTCGGCCGTGATCGACCGGGCCAGGTCGATCATCAGGTGGAGAGCCATCTCCTCGCCCGTGCACCGAGGCCCCGCCCAGGTCTCGCCCGCCGCCTGAAGGTCGCCAGCCAGGTCGTCGAAGGCCCGGGCCATCTGCCTGCGCCACCGCCCGCCGCAGCGCAGCGTGATCGCCGGGAGCCGGCCGAACACTCCGCCGGCGCCGCGTGGCAGGGGGTCGTCGCCGAGCGCTGTCGCCTCCTGCCAGGCCAGAGCGGACAGTTCGTTGCCCGCCAGGCGCAGCACGGCGGCCGTGCGGGCGGTCAGTACGCCCTCGTCGTCCTCCGTCCTGCATGGCTCCGAGCCGCTGGGACGAGAAGAGCTGATCTTCCCTGAGAGCGCGGAGCGCTCGATGTGGTTCGTCGTCCACAGCGTTCTCATCAACGAGGGTGCTTCGACGGCCCGCGTCCGCATCATGGGCGACGCCCAGTTCATTGAGGGTGAGTCTCCCCTGCTGCCTGGCCAAGTGCTGACGGTGCCGCCCCTGAGCTCAGCGGCTCGCAGGGAGGACTACTTGTACCAGATGCACATATTGCGGCCCGGTCAATCCGCGCTGATCCGGTGGGCCGCTCCCATGAGCGTCGCTGCGTGGACCGCAAATCATGACCACGGAGTTCCGCCCGAAGCGAGCGTGATTGTCGAATCTTTTGATCACGCAGCCCATGGCGTCACCGATCGCATCAAGCTGAGTATCACCGCTCGGGTTCTACAGCCTGTCCCCGGACGCGACGGCCATTGGGCACTGACCACCACCGAACCCCGAGAAGCCGACGTCGTCGTCTGGCCGACCGAACGTGAGTACCGCAGCGAACCGGACGCGTAAACGTCATCTATTTGGCCGGCGGCGCGAGCGCACGACGGGAAATCCCCTGGCCAGCGATGCGAGCGCAACGCTGGCGTCAGTCTCCATGTCAGCGGTCGGTGTCGGGCACAGATCTAGGTGTTCTGTCCCGGGAGGTTGTGGACGGGTGAGCCAGGTCTCGGCTGAGGGATCTTGAACAGGTGAGGGCCTTCCGGTTCGGTGTGGATTGCGACGTCTACACCTGACCGAAAGGCCCTCGTGCCCCACCGTAATGCACCCCTGACCGAGACCGGACGGCTGCGCCTGGCTCGCTGCGTGGTCGAGGACGGCTGGCCCCTGCGCCGGGCCGCCGAGCGCTTCCAGGTCTCGCCGACCACGGCCCAGCGCTGGGCCGACCGCTACCGGCGGTCCGGCAAAGCCGGCATGCGCGACCGCTCCTCCCGCCCGCACACCAGCCCACGCCGCACCCCGACCCGCACCGAACGCCGGATCATCAAAGTCCGTGTCCTGCGCCGCTGGGGACCGGCCCGCATCGCACACCTGCTGCACCTGGTGCCCTCGACCGTGCACCGCGTGCTGACCCGCTTCGGCCTGGCCCGCCTCACACACCTGGACCGGACCACCGGCCGGGTCATCCGCCGCTACGAACGCGCCAAGCCCGGCGAACTGGTCCACGTCGACATCAAGAAACTCGGCAACATCCCCGACGGCGGCGGGCACAAGGCCCTGGGCCGGCAGGCAGGCCGCAAGAACCGCGCCGGCGGCGGCTACAGCTACCTGCACACCGCCGTCGACGACCACTCCCGCCTCGCCTACAGCGAGATCCACGCGGACGAGAAGAAGGAGACCGCCACGGGCTTCTGGACCCGTGCCCACGCCTACTTCACCGAGTGCGGGATCACGGTCGAGCGGGTGCTGACCGACAACGGTTCCTGCTACCGCTCACGCGACTGGCGAGACCTGCTGGCAGCGGCCGACATCGCCCACAAGCGCACCCGGCCCTACCGCCCGCAGACCAACGGCAAGGTCGAACGCTTCAACCGCACCCTGCTCGACGAATGGGCCTACGCCCGCCCCTACCGGTCAGAAGCCGAGCGCCGCGAAGCGTTCCCGCAATGGCTGCACACCTACAATCACCACCGCGGACACACCGCACTGAAGGGCCAACCACCCGCCAGCCGCGTCCCCAACCTCACAGGTCAATACATCTAGGCCGTGTTTTAGGTAGCGCGGGCGGCCAGCCACTTGATGAGGTCGCCTGCGATCTGATTGATGCTGGTCTGGGTGGCGACGTCGTGCTCACGCCGACTGGTGTCACTCCGGACGATCTCGTAGCTGCCCTCGTCCAGCACCGCGACGGAGGCGAACCAAGCGGGATCGTCCTCGTC
>NZ_JAGMUE010000998.1:0-581 GCF_019049165.1 Streptomyces sp. AC627_RSS907 | reverse complement strand
AGACCAGGTACCGGTCCTCACGACGCAACTCCGCGGAACCCCACTCGACGCGCATGACGCCCGCCTCCATCGAGCAGGCATAGGCGACGAGGACGAGCCGCACGTCCTCGGGGAGCAGCTCCAGGTCTGGGTGTACCTCGGAGTCATCGAGCTCTTCCAAGCCCAGGTCGAGTGCCTGCTGCATGGGAGGCGGGCCATGACGGCGGATCAGGTCCGCTCGGAAGCCGGAGGCTCGACGGAGCCGCGCGGTGGTGACGGGGACGTCCTTCTTCGCGTAGCGGAGTGGGTAGATCAGGCGGCCACGGACGAGCATCATCGTGCGTCCCTGCATACGCACGGCTTCTCCCAGTTCGGAGAGGCCGGCGGCCAGTTCCTCGTACTGCACCGCGTAGAGACCATGCCCGTAGGCTTCGAGCGTCTGGGTGTGCACGCCCTCATGCCCGGTCCGGGCGCGTTCATGGGCCCGGCGGAGGCAGGCCGGGATGATGTCCGCCAGTTCACCGGCTATGTCTCCGAAGGTCTCACGCGCCCATTGGCTGGCCGAACCCACGACGTACCGCCCTTCTCAGGTGGTCCTGCGC
>NZ_JAGMUE010000997.1:0-587 GCF_019049165.1 Streptomyces sp. AC627_RSS907 | reverse complement strand
CGCGTCCCCGGTCTAGGGCGGACCCGTCAGTCGATGGCCCAGAACCGGTTGTTGGCCGCGTTGCTGCAGGTGTACTGGATGAGGTCGGCGCCGTTGCCCTTGCTCGCGCCCCGTACGTTCAGGCACTTGCCGCTCTTCGCGTTGACCAGCCGGTACTGGCCGTACTGGCTGTGGTACTCCAGCACCCACAGCCCGTTGTTCTGGTTGTTGCAGTCCCACTGGACGACGCGGGCCTTGTTGGCCGTGCTGCCACCCTTCACGTTCATGCACAGCTTGCTGTTGTAGTTGACCACGTGCCTCGTGGAGCCCGGCCCCTCGGTGAGGTACCACCAGTGGTGGCCCTTGCCGGTGCACGTCCACTGGTCGAGCCCCTTGCCCCTGGCCTTGCTGAGCCCCGGCACCTCCGCGCACTTGTTGGAATGCGCGAACTTGAAGTAATAGATGTAGTCGCCGGCGGCGGCCTTGGCCTCTCCTTGGAGCCCGTCCACAGCGCGCCAGGCCGACCCGGTGGCGCGCTCGGTCGCGGCCGAGTCGGCACGAGGCGCTACGGCGTCGGCCGCCGGCGCGCATACGAATCCCCCTCCGAT
>NZ_JAGMUE010000996.1:0-647 GCF_019049165.1 Streptomyces sp. AC627_RSS907 | reverse complement strand
GCCCCCGGCACAAGGACGGCGGCGTACCGGTGTGGTGCGGCGTGCTGGGCACGGGCGTGTACGGCGGGTACTTCGGCGCGACGGCACCGGGCACGGCGGGACGGAAAAAAGCGGGACGGTGCGCAGACATTACCCCCTCCGGGAAGTGCTTCGCGCGTTTTTCCCGCTCGATCAGTTGCCGGCGAGATAGCCGTTTTCGCCTGTCGGAAAACGTGTTCTCGCCTGTCGGAATTAGGGCCCTGAATTCCGCGATGCGGACCGTGAATGACCTCGATGTGCCGTAGGAATTGGCCGAGTCGCTCGCAGGCCGGCGGGCCGCGAACCGTTAGCGTGGTCACCCCCGTTGACCGGCGCTTACGCCGGCCGCGGCCCCGGCGAGCCGCGGGTTACGGCGCGGAATTCCGTACCGGTGGCAAAGGGGAACCGACTCGCGAGAGCGCGGAACGGAACCGCCCACCGGCCGGCGGGCGCGGCGACCGAGAGGACATGTGGACCATGACCACCTTCGCGACAGGAACACCGTGTTGGGCCGACGCGATGTTCACCGATTTCGAGGGCGCCAGGACCTTTTACGGCGATGTGCTCGGCTGGACCTTCGGGGAGAGCTCAACGGAGTTCGGCAACTACACACAGGCGTATGCGGGCGG
>NZ_JAGMUE010000995.1:0-816 GCF_019049165.1 Streptomyces sp. AC627_RSS907 | reverse complement strand
GACTTCCAGCGGCTCAAGCCGGTCGCCCCGTCCATGGGGATGATGCTGGAGACCACGGCCGAGCGGCTGTGGAGCGAGCCGGGCCAGCCGCACTACGGCTCGCCCGACAAGGAGCCGGCCGTGCGGCTGCGGGTCCTGGAGGACGCGGGCCGCAGCTCGGTGCCGTTCACCAGCGGGTTGCTGATCGGCATCGGCGAGACGCCCGAGGAGCGCGCGGAGTCGCTGTTCGCGCTGCGCCGCGTCGCCCGCGCCTACCACGGCATCCAGGAACTCATCATTCAGAACTTCCGCGCCAAGCCCGACACGGCGATGCGCACCGCTCCGGACGCCGAGCTGGACGACCTGGTCGCCACCGTCGCCGTCGCCCGACACATCCTCGGCCCGTCCGTGAACCTCCAGGCCCCGCCCAACCTGGTGGACGGCGACGTCACGCAGCCGGCGGCCGGTGGCGCGTACGCGCGGCTGATCGGCGCGGGCATCGACGACTGGGGTGGCGTCTCGCCGCTCACGCCCGACCACGTCAACCCCGAGCGCCCCTGGCCGCAGATCGACGCGCTCGCCGAGCACAGCGCCGCCGCCGGCTTCGAGCTGCGCGAACGGCTCGCGGTCTACCCGGAGTTCGTCCAGCGCGGCGAGCCCTGGCTCGACCCCCGGCTGCTCCCGCACGTCGGCGCGCTCGCCGACCCCGAGACCGGCCTGGCCCGCGCCGAGGCGCTGCCCACCGGGCTGCCGTGGCAGGAGCCCGACGAGGGCTTCGCGCTGCCTACCACCGGCACGGGCCGCACCGAACTGCACCGCACCATCGACACCGCGGGC
>NZ_JAGMUE010000994.1:0-629 GCF_019049165.1 Streptomyces sp. AC627_RSS907 | reverse complement strand
ACGGCGAGCCGAACGGCGCGCGGGGTGGCGACGCGGGCGGTCAACTGGCCGACGCCGGCCCGGTGGACCTGGTCCTCGACGTGATCGGCGGCGAGGCGCTCGAACGCTCGGCCCGCCTGGTGCGGCCCGGCGGCACGCTCGTCACGATCGCCGCGCCGACCACGGTCCGCCCCGAGGACGGGCGGTCGGTCTTCTTCGTCGTCGAGCCCGACCGGCACCGCCTCGCCGACCTCGCGCGACGGGTCCAGGACGGGCGGCTGCGGCCCCTGGTGGGCACGGTCTACCCGCTGGCCGACGCCCCCACCGCCTTCACCGCCCGCCGCCACACCCCCGGAAAGCCCCTGATCCAGGTCGCCGACGCGCCGGCGGCGGGCTGAGGCCGCGCCGCGTGAGCGGGGCCCGGCGCAACCGCCCGGGGCCGGCGCGCCGGAGCGGAGACCGGGGCGTACTCCCGGACGTACGCGCCGAGCGGAGGCCGTAGCGTGCCGAGCGGCGGGCCGGAGCGCTCTGACACGCGGCGGGGGCCGCTCCCCGCACGGAAGTCCCCCGTGGGAGGAGTGGGAGGGGCGGCCCCTTGGCGCGCCGTCGCGCGCGCCGGCGCTGTCGGCTTCGCCAGCGCCGCGCTCCGG
>NZ_JAGMUE010000993.1:0-546 GCF_019049165.1 Streptomyces sp. AC627_RSS907 | reverse complement strand
CCCGCCGCCGCCGACATGTGGCCGACGTTGGACTTCACCGAGCCGATGGCGCAGAAGTTCCGCTGGTCGGTCCAGGTCCGGAAGGCGGCGGCCAGTGCCTCCAGCTCGATCGGGTCGCCGAGCTTGGTGCCGGTGCCGTGCAGCTCCGCGTAGCTGATGGTCGCCGGGTTGATGCCGTGCCGCTCGTACGCCGCCTTGACCAGCTCGATCTGGCTGCCGAGGTTCGGCGCGGTGATGCCGTTGGTGCGGCCGTCCTGGTTGATGCCGCTCGCGGTGATCACGCCGTAGATCTGGTCGCCGTCACGCTCGGCGTCCGCCAGCCGCTTGAGGACCACGGCTCCGGCGCCCTCGCCCGGCACGAACCCGTCGGCGCCGTTGTCGAACGTCTTGCACCGGCCGTCCGGCGAGAGCATGCCGGCCGAGCACATGTGCATGTACGAGTCGGGGCTCAGGTACAGCGAGGCGCCACCGGCCAGGGCCATGTCGATCTCGCCGCGCTGGAGGGCCTGTACGCCGAGGTGCACGCTCACCAGCGAGGAGGAGCAG
>NZ_JAGMUE010000992.1:0-909 GCF_019049165.1 Streptomyces sp. AC627_RSS907 | reverse complement strand
TATCTCTATTGGTAGAGCACTGGTCTCCAAAACCAGCGGTTGGGGGTTCAAGTCCCTCCGGCCCTGCTACACACATCCAGCACGGACGGGTGTGTGCATGCGCAGTACTCAAATGCACCGCTGTGCGGCCGGACCGGACGCGGCACGGCCACGATCCGGATTCAGGTGAGGACGAGTGACGGAAGCCCTTGGCTCCACCGCGACGCCTGAAAGCGGTCGTCCAGACGACGAGGCCGCCAAGAAGGGCCGCCGCGGGGGCAAGCGCGGGAAGAAGGGGCCGTTCGGCCGCCTCGCGCTGTTCTACCGCCAGATTGTCGCCGAGCTGCGCAAGGTTGTCTGGCCTTCGCGTAACCAGCTCTCGACGTACACCACCGTAGTGATCGTCTTCGTGGTCATCATGATCGGTCTTGTTACCGTGATTGACTACGGGTTCAACGAAGCCGTCAAGTACATCTTCGGCTGATCCCGCGTAGGGCACCGCGATCCCGTGCGGCGCCCCTATCGCACGTTCCACCCCTCTTGTAGCCAGGAAGAAGCAGCCACCGTGTCTGACCCGAACCTGAACGACGCCATCGAGCCCCGCGAGGGCGAAGAGGCTGCGGCGACGGCCGACCCGGCGGCTGCCCCGGCCGAGGAGGGCGTCGCGCTCGACGGTACCGAGGGGACGGACGCCGCGGAGGCGGAGGCCCCGGACGCGGCCGACGAGGCGGCGGACGCGGACGTCGCGGCGGAGGAAGCCGACACCGAGGCGACGGACGAGGCGGACGAGCCCGCCGAGGCCACGGACGAGGCCACCGAAGAAGCGGACGAGGACGCCGAGGAGCCCGCCGAGGTCGTGGCGGAAGAGGCCGTGGACCCGGTCGAGGCGCTGCGCGAGGAACTGCGCACGCTTCCCGGTGAGTGGTACGT
>NZ_JAGMUE010000991.1:0-888 GCF_019049165.1 Streptomyces sp. AC627_RSS907 | reverse complement strand
GCGGGGCAAGATGATCGCGTACTACGGCGACATCGACTTCCACGGCGTGGGCCTTGGCCGGCGCGACCGGCTCATCGCCCGCAGCTTCCACTCCCCCCTGCACGCCGCCGACTGGGTGGTGGCCGAGGGGCGCGGGAAGATGGTCCTCGCGGACCGGGCCTTCGACGTCAACTCGTACGACCTCGACGACGGAAACCTGACGATCCGCTCCGGCAACCTGCTCGCCTTCCAGCCGTCCCTGTCGCTCAAGCAGTCGATCGTGCCCGGCTTCCTGACGCTGATCGGCACCGGCACGTTCGTCGCGGCGTCCAACGGGCCCGTGGTCTTCATGGAGCCGCCGCTGCGCGTCGATCCGCAGGCCCTGGTGGGCTGGGCCGACTGTCCCTCGCCCTGTCACCACTACGACCACCAGTACCTGCGGGGCTTCCTCGGTGGCGTGCGGGCGCATACCGGATTCGGCGGAACCTCCGGCGAGGAGCACCAGTTTGAGTTCGTGGGAGCGGGCACCGTGCTCCTGCAGTCGACGGAGCAACTCATGGAGGAGATCGCCACCGGCGCCTCCCCCGACCAGGCGGGGGTACCGGTTCGTGATCGGTAGCCTGCGGAGTGTAACGTCGAACGCGTGACCTCAAGCAGCCGCATACATCCATTGGTTCAGAATTCAACTTCTTTAGGTAGAATCAATCACATGGAGACCGAGACCGGCACCAACTGGCTCACCGACGAGGAACAGCGCGCCTGGCGCGCCCACCTGGACGTCAGCCGTCTGCTCATGCACCAGCTCGAACGGGACCTGCAGCCGTTCGGCCTGACGAACAACGACTACGAGATCCTGGTGAACCTCTCGGAGTCCGAGGACCACCGGATGCGGATGAGCGACCTCGCCGC
>NZ_JAGMUE010000990.1:0-630 GCF_019049165.1 Streptomyces sp. AC627_RSS907 | reverse complement strand
TTCCTGGCCGGCGCGACCGGCGCCGGCACGCTGATGGCGGTCTTCCTCGCCAACTCCGGCGGCGCCTGGGACAACGCGAAGAAGCTGGTGGAGGACGGCCACCACGGCGGCAAGGGCAGTGAGGCGCACGCCGCGACGGTCATCGGCGACACGGTCGGCGACCCGTTCAAGGACACCGCGGGCCCGGCGATCAACCCGCTGCTGAAGGTGATGAACCTGGTGGCGCTGCTCATCGCGCCGGCGGTCGTGAAGTTCAGCTACGGCGACGACGCGAGCCCGGGCCTGCGGGCCGTCATCGCCGTACTGGCGATCCTGGCCATCGTCGGGGCGGTCTACCTCTCGAAGCGGCGCGGCATCGCGGTCGGTGACGAGGGGGAGCCCAGCGTCGACCGGAAGGCCCAGAACATCGATCCCGCGGTGGTTTCCTGAGCCATATCGAGCGCGACACCGCTGGTCAGGCCGCACGCCTGGCGTACCGCCACCGCATGCCACGCGGTGGCGGTACGCGTTGGGCCACCCGTACGCCGTCGATGGCCGCGCGCGGCGGCCGTGTGTGGCGGGCCAATGGAGGGGATTGGCGGCGGGTGGCGCGGGGGCGTGGCGCCACGGGCGCCGGGGGTAACGCGAGGG
>NZ_JAGMUE010000989.1:0-559 GCF_019049165.1 Streptomyces sp. AC627_RSS907 | reverse complement strand
GCGTCGCCGCGCGCCCGGGCGCGTGCGCGTGGGGCCGCCAGCGGGCGGCGCGCGACCGCGCGCGGCACAGCGGCGACCGGCGGACGGTGCCGGTCGGCGGGTGCCGGTCAGCGGGTGGCGGCTGGCGGCGGTCGGCGGCAGCGGGCGGCAGCGGCGTACGAGGTGCCGGGCGGCGCGCGCCGGCCCGCCGGGTGTGCCGCGTGGGCGAAAAGGCGCCGCGGCGACCGGAACTCCGGTGCGGGGAGCGGGTGTTCGCGCGCGGTGGTGAAGTGGCGCGCGGGGAATGCGGAATCTCCGTGAGCAATCGGTTACGGGGTGTCGTGCGAGCTGAGCCGGGTGGAAGGCGTCATGCGTACCCCGGCCGACTGGGGAGTCGCTGGCAACCGGATGGATATTTCAGACCACTATTGTTGAATCTCGAAATGGATAGTTTTTGTTGACGCCGCAAGTTGTAGCCGTGTAGGTTTAGTGACCTATTGTGCGGTTACCACGGGGGCGGTCGCACGATTTCATCAACGTGCGGGCGGCGTCCGGTGATCCGCTTACCGGTCGGTATCGG
>NZ_JAGMUE010000101.1:0-20785 GCF_019049165.1 Streptomyces sp. AC627_RSS907 | reverse complement strand
GACTTCGGGGCTCGGGCGGGTGGGCTCTTGGTGGGGACTTCCCACCGGTGGTGGCTGTCGGCGCCGGGGTGAGGTGGTTCCGGTGGGCGGAGTGGTCCCCGTGGCTGGGTGGGCCCGGTGGCCCGGTGGCCCGGTGGCCCGGTGGGCGGTGGGCGGTGGGCGGTTGGCGGTTGGCGGTTGGCGGGGCGAGCCGTCACCGGGCGCGGGTCCGTGGCGTCGAACGTGTGCGGGCCGTGGTGTCGACGTGTGCGGGTCCGTGGCGTCGACGTGTGCGGGTGCGGTCGTTGCCGTGCGTGGTGCGGGCGTCGACATGTGCGGGCCCGGTCGTCGCCGGGCGTCGCCGGGCGCGGGCTCGGGCCGTCGTCGGACGTGAGCACGGGCGCCGGGCCTCCCCCAGGGGTCAGTTGCGCCGCAGCAGCCGTGTCGCCCCCGCCGCCACCGTCGTCGCCAGGACCCAGCCCAGCAGGACCAGCGCCGTCGCCAGCCACTGCCAGGCGTCGCGCAGGTGCCAGAAGCCGACCTGGCCCAGGTCGATGACCGGCAGCAGCAGGTCGAGGGCGAAGAGGGCGGGGTTCCAGTCCGGGTGCTCGCCGCTCTTCAGCGGCGGCGGGTCGGCGCGCGCGAAGGCGAGCGAGCCCGCTGCCCACAGCACCGCCATCCACACCGCGGCCCGCCCCGGCCGGTAGCCGTAGGCGACCGTCCAGTCCTGCGCGTACCCCACCAGCTTCGCGGCGATCGGCAGGCTCTCGCGGCGCCGGCGGTGCTTGGCGAGCAGCACCTCGCGCGCGTCCTCGTCCTCGCCGCCGGCCCGCAGCACGGCAGCGAGGCGCTCGTACGGCTCCGGGTTGTACTCGGCGGTCGCGGCGCCCACCCATCGCAGCCGCTTCTCCAGCGGGAACGGCCCCCGCGGCACGAGGTTCTCGTAGGCGAAGCCGTCCATGTGCAGCCGGCCCGGGCCCGGCCAGCTGTCCGCCCGGTCCATCAGGTTGACGACCCGCGCCCCCGAGAGCACCACCCGGCCGCGTGCCGGCCGCTCGCCCAGGAACCGCAGCTCGGGCGTCTGCACCCGGCGCAGCGACAGCTCCTGCTCGTCGGTGAAGGTGAACCGCGCGTGCTCGAAGTCGACCGCGTCGCCGAACCGCCCGTCGTCCAGCCGCACCCCGCCCTCGCACTCGAACCGCTGGATCCGCGTCCCCTGTGCCGGCGTGGTGCCCCTCAGCAGCGGGCTGCCCAGGCCCGCCGGCGTCAGGTACAGGGTGCGCTCCACCGCCAGCCGCGGCGCGTTCAGCGCGTACCGGGTGTACGGGTTGAGCAGCTGGGCGCCGCGCAGGCTCAGCGACACGCCGACCTGGGCACTGCGCAGGCTCACCTCGCCGTACGACTCGAGCATCTCGGCCTGGAGGTCCTGCCCGACGGTCAGGCCGTCCGCGGCGATGGACCGGCCGCTGCGGTCGCGGTGCACGATCGCCTGGTTGAGCAGCAGGTCGGTGCCTATCTGCGCGTCGGTGAGCCGGATCCCGCCCCGGAACCGGCAGCGCGGCAGATGCAGGTCGCCCTCGGTCTGCAACCGGGCCGCCTCCAGCCGCGGCACCGAGCAGTCGACCAGGCGCACGGTCGTGAAACGGGTCTCCGGCAGCAGCACCTCCCGCTCGAAGCGGCAGCCCCGCAGCTCGACGTACGGCACCACCGTGCCGCCCGCGAGGTCCATGGTGTCGTCGATCCGGACGCCCACGAGCTGCAGCGAGGACACGCGCCCCGCGAGCGCCGGCGGACCGTCGAGAAGCAGCCAGCACACGATGCGGGCCCGCACCGTCCGCTCGGGCCCCCACGGGTGCCCGCCGTGCGGGTCGTCGACAAGTGCGTCCCCACTGCTCAGGTCGTACACGCTGCCGTTGCGGAAGGCCTGCCACATGCCGGCCTCGGCGGTGGTCAGGTCGTCCGGCAGCTCTCCGTCACGCTGACGGACCCCTTCGGGCACGGGACTTCACCCCCTCCCCACTGACTCGTGGGTCGTCACTCCTCGTACAACCGTTCATGCCCACTGGGTGACGTGTCGAACACTCAAAGTGAGCGGGATCCTCGGATTCCGCCGCCGACCGTGACGACCCGTCGCGGGCTGTATCAGCCATTGATACGCGCGGACCGTCCTCGACGCGGGTCTGAGAGAATTGGTTCCGTGATCTCCCGAATCGATCTGCGCGGCGACGCCCTCCCCGAGGGTCCCGCCCTGCGCGAGCTGCTGCCCCGAGCCGACTTCGACGTCTCGGCCGCCCTGGAGAAGGTGCGTCCGATCTGCGAGGCCGTGCATCATCGTGGCGACGCGGCGCTGATCGACTTCGCCGAGCGCTTCGACGGCGTCCGGCTCGACCAGGTGCGGGTCCCGGCCGCCGCGCTCACGCGCGCGCTGGAGGAGCTCGACCCCGCCGTGCGGGCGGCGCTGGAGGAGTCCGTCCGCCGCGCCCGCCTCGTCCACCGGGAGCAGCGCCGCAGCACGCACACCACGCAGGTCGTGCCCGGCGGCACCGTCACGGAGAAGTGGGTGCCGGTCGACCGGGTCGGCCTGTACGCGCCCGGCGGGCGGTCGGTCTACCCGTCGTCCGTGATCATGAACGTGGTGCCCGCCCAGGAGGCCGGGGTCGAGTCGATCGCGCTCGCCTCCCCGGCGCAGGCCGAGTTCGGTGGCCTGCCGCACCCGACGATCCTCGCCGCCTGCGCCCTGCTCGGCGTCGACGAGGTGTACGCGGCCGGTGGCGCCACCGCCGTCGCGATGTTCGCGTACGGCACGGAGTCCTGCCCGCCCGCCGACATGGTCACCGGTCCGGGCAACATCTGGGTCGCCGCTGCCAAGCGCTACTTCACCGGGAAGATCGGCATCGACGCCGAGGCCGGACCGACCGAGATCGCGATCCTGGCCGACTCCGGCGCCGATCCGGTGCACGTCGCCTCCGACCTGATCAGTCAGGCCGAGCACGACCCGCTGGCGGCGGCCGTCCTGGTCACCGACTCCGTGGAGCTCGCGGACGCGGTCGAGGAGGAGCTGACGCCCCAGGTCGAGGCCACCAAGCACGTCGAGGACCGCATCCGTCCGGCGCTCGCCGGCCGCCAGTCCGCGATCGTGCTGGTCGACGGCCTGGACGAGGGCCTGCGCGTTGTCGACGCCTACGGTGCCGAGCACCTGGAGATCCAGACCGCCGACGCCGCCGCCGTCGCCGACCGGGTCAGGAACGCCGGCGCGATCTTCGTCGGCCCCTGGGCGCCCGTGTCCCTCGGTGACTACGCGGCCGGGTCCAACCACGTCCTGCCCACCGGCGGCTGCGCCTGCCACTCCTCGGGCCTGTCCGTGCAGTCCTTCCTGCGCGGCATCCACATCGTCGACTACACGCGGGACGCGCTGGCCGAGGTCGCGCACCACGTGGTGACGCTGGCGGAGGCGGAGGACCTGCCCGCGCACGGTGCGGCGATCAAGGCGAGGTTCGGGTGGAAGGTGCCGGAGGGCAAGTGAACTTCTCGATCGACGATCTCCCCGTACGGGACGAGCTGCGCGGCAAGTCCCCCTACGGCGCGCCCCAACTGGACGTGCCGGTACGGCTGAACACCAACGAGAACCCCTACCCGCTGCCCGAGGCGCTGGTCGAGCGGATCACCGAGCGGGTCCGCGAGGCCGCCCGCGACCTCAACCGCTACCCCGACCGGGACGCGGTCGAACTGCGCACGAAACTCGCCGAGTACCTGACGGAGACCTCCGGGTACGCCGTGGACGCGCGGGGCGTCTGGGCGGCCAACGGTTCCAACGAGGTCATCCAGCAGCTGCTGCAGGCCTTCGGCGGACCGGGCCGCACCGCGATCGGATTCGAGCCGTCGTACTCGATGCACGGCCTCATCGCCCGCGGCACGGGCACGGGCTGGATCTCCGGCCCGCGCCACGACGACTTCACCATCGACGTGCCCGCCGCCGAGCGGGCCGTCGCCGAGCACCGCCCGGACGTCGTCTTCATCACCACCCCCAACAACCCCACGGGCAACGCGGTCCCGGCCGAGACGGTCCTCGCCCTCTACGAGGCCGCACAGGCCGCCAGGCCGTCGATGGTCGTCGTGGACGAGGCGTACATCGAGTTCAGCCACGGCGCCTCGCTGCTGCCGCTGCTGGACGGCCGGCCGAACCTCGTCGTCTCCCGCACGATGTCGAAGGCGTTCGGCGCGGCGGGCCTGCGCCTGGGCTACCTCGCCGCGCACCCGGCCGTCGTCGACGCCGTCCAGCTCGTACGGCTGCCGTACCACCTGTCGGCCATCACCCAGGCGACCGCGCTGGCCGCCCTGGAGCACACCGGCACGCTGCTGAAGTACGTCGAGCAGCTGAAGGCCGAGCGGGACCGGCTGGTCGCCGAACTGCGCGCCCTCGGCTACGAGGTGACCGAGTCCGACGCGAACTTCGTCCAGTTCGGGCGGTTCGCCGACGCGCACGCCACCTGGCGGAAGATCCTCGACCGGGGCGTCCTGGTCCGGGACAACGGCGTACCGGGATGGCTGAGGGTGACTGCCGGCACCCCGGCGGAGAACGACGCGTTCCTCGATGCGGTGCGCGATCTGAAGAAGGAACAGGAGCAGAGCGGATGACTCGCGAGGGACGCCTCGGAAGAATCGAGCGCACCACCAAGGAGACCTCGGTTCTCGTCGAGATCGACCTCGACGGCACCGGCAGGACCGACATCGCCACCGGCGTCGGTTTCTACGACCACATGCTCGACCAGCTCGGCCGGCACGGTCTGTTCGACCTGACCGTGAAGACCGACGGCGACCTGCACATCGACTCCCACCACACCATCGAGGACACCGCCCTCGCGCTGGGTGCCGCCTTCAGGCAGGCCCTCGGCGACAAGGTGGGCATCTACCGCTTCGGCAACTGCACGGTCCCGCTGGACGAGTCGCTCGCCCAGGTCACCGTCGACCTGTCCGGCCGCCCCTACCTCGTGCACACCGAGCCCGAGAAGATGGCGCCGATGATCGGCGAGTACGACACCACGATGACCCGGCACATCCTGGAGTCCTTCGTCGCCCAGGCGCAGATCGCCCTGCACGTGCACGTGCCGTACGGGCGCAACGCGCACCACATCGTGGAGTGCCAGTTCAAGGCGCTGGCGCGGGCCCTGCGCTACGCGTCCGAGCGCGACCCGCGCGCGGCCGGCATCCTGCCTTCCACGAAGGGCGCGCTGTAAGCCATGAACGGTTCGTCCACCGCACTGATCGTCGTCGGCCTGTTCTTCATCGGCGGCGTCATCTCCTTCGCCAAGCAGCAGATGCCCAAGGGCCTCATCGTGCTGCTCTCCATCGGCGCCGCGATGTGTCTCTTCGCCGGCGTCCTGAGGCTGGAGGTCTGGAATTGAGCGCCACGGCGCGCACCCCGAAGAAGGTCGTCGTCTTCGACTACGGCTTCGGCAACGTCCGCTCCGCCGAGCGTGCCCTCGCCCGCGCGGGAGCGGACGTCGAGATCACCCGTGACTTCGACGCGGCCATGAACGCCGACGGGCTGCTGGTCCCGGGCGTCGGAGCCTTCGCCGCCTGCATGGACGGCCTGAGGGCCGCCCGCGGCGACTGGGTCGTGGACCGCCGGCTGTCCGGCGGGCGCCCGGTGATGGGCATCTGCGTCGGCATGCAGATCCTCTTCGCGCGCGGCATCGAGCACGGCGTCGAGGCCGAGGGGCTGGACGAGTGGCCCGGCACGGTCGGACCGCTCCAGGCCGACGTCGTGCCCCACATGGGCTGGAACACGGTCGAGGCACCGGCCGGCTCCCAGCTCTTCGCCGGCCTGGACGCGGACGCCCGCTTCTACTTCGTGCACTCCTACGCCGTCCACGACTGGACCCTGGAGGCGCACAACCCGCTGATCGACGCGCCCAAGGTCACCTGGTCCACGCACGGCAAGCCCTTCGTGGCCGCCGTGGAGAACGGCGCCCTGTGGGCCACCCAGTTCCACCCCGAGAAGTCCGGCGACGCCGGAGCCCAGCTCCTCACCAACTGGATCGAGACCCTGTAGAGATGAGCAAGCTCGAACTCCTCCCCGCCGTCGACGTCCGCGACGGCCAGGCCGTCCGTCTCGTGCACGGCGAGTCCGGCACCGAGACCTCCTACGGCTCCCCGCTGGAGGCCGCCCTCGCCTGGCAGCGCTCCGGCGCCGAGTGGCTGCACCTGGTCGACCTGGACGCCGCGTTCGGCACCGGGGACAACCGCGAGCTGATCGCCCAGGTCGCGAAGGCCATGGACATCAAGGTCGAGCTGTCCGGCGGCATCCGCGACGACGACACCCTCGCCGCCGCGCTCGCCACCGGCTGCACGCGCGTCAACCTCGGTACGGCAGCGCTGGAGACCCCCGAGTGGGTCGCCAAGGTCATCGCCGAGCACGGCGACAAGATCGCGGTGGGCCTGGACGTGCGGGGCACCACCCTGCGGGGCCGGGGCTGGACCCGGGACGGCGGCGACCTCTACGAGACGCTGGCCCGCCTCGACAAGGAGGGCTGCGCGCGCTACGTCGTCACGGACATCGCCAAGGACGGCACCCTCCAGGGTCCCAACCTGGAGCTCCTGAAGAACGTCTGCGCGGCGACCGACCGCCCGGTCGTGGCCTCCGGCGGCGTGTCGTCCCTGGACGACCTGCGCGCGATCGCCGGCCTCGTCCCGGCCGGTGTCGAGGGGGCCATCGTAGGGAAGGCCCTGTACGCGAAGGCGTTCACGCTGGAAGAGGCCTTGGAGGCTGTGTCGACATGACGTCCGAAGCCGTACGGCGCGTGCACAGTGGAAGTCCCTGGGAAGAGTCCTTCGGTTTCGCACGGGCCGTGGCGGCGGGCGACCGCGTCATCGTGGCGGGTACGACCGCGTTCAAGGGTGACGTGCTGTACGGCGACGGCGACCCGTACGAACAGACCAAGGTGGCCTTCGCCACCGCGGTCGAGGCGATCGGCGAGTTCGGGCTCGCCGTCGAGTCCGTGATCCGCACCCGCGTGTACCTGGCCCACTCACGCGACGTGGACGCGGCGGGCCGGGCCCACAAGGAGCTGTTCGACTCCGTGCGCCCGGTCACGACCCTGCTGGTCGTGGAGGGGTTCATCGACTCGCGGGTCCTGGTGACAGTCGAAGTGGAAGCGTATAGAGGAGCCGTGGATTCATGACCCTGGCGGTCCGAGTCATCCCCTGCCTGGACGTGGACAACGGCCGGGTCGTCAAGGGCGTCAACTTCCAGAACCTGCGTGACGCGGGTGACCCCGTCGAGATGGCCAAGGTGTACGACACCGAGGGCGCCGACGAGCTGACGTTCCTGGACATCACCGCCTCGTCGGGCAACCGCGAGACGACGTACGACGTGGTGCGCCGCACCGCCGAGCAGGTGTTCATCCCGCTGACCGTCGGCGGCGGGGTGCGCACCGCCGAGGACGTGGACAAGCTGCTGCGGGCCGGCGCCGACAAGGTGGGCGTGAACACGGCCGCCATCGCGCGCCCCGACCTGATCCGCGAGATCGCCGAGCGCTTCGGCCGCCAGGTCCTCGTCCTGTCGGTGGACGCGCGCCGCACCGGCGCGGGCACCTTCGAGGTGACCACCCACGGTGGCCGGCGCGGCACCGGCATCGACGCCGTGGAGTGGGCGCACCGGGCCGCCGAACTGGGGGCCGGGGAGATCCTGCTGAACTCGATGGACGCGGACGGGACGAAGGACGGCTACGACCTGGAGATGATCGCGGCGGTCCGCAAGCACGTGACCGTCCCGGTGATCGCCTCCGGCGGCGCGGGCCGCCTCGCCGACTTCGCCCCCGCCGTCGCGGCGGGCGCGGACGCGGTGCTCGCGGCGTCCGTCTTCCACTTCGGCGACCTGCGGATCGGCGAGGTGAAGGAGACGCTGAGGGGGGCGGGACACCCCGTCCGCTAGTGCGAGGCGCCGCCCGTCAGTGACGGCCGCGGGACGCGTACGCGACCCTCGTCGTCCGCGTCGCCGCTGTCGTGGGAGCGCCGCTCGGGGGCCTCGGTGTGGCGGTCGGCGGTGCGGCGGCGGCCTTCGCGTGCGCGGGGCTGCTGATCGCGGTGTCGGTGCCGCTGCTGATCTCCGTACGGATCCGCGAACTGCCCCCCGACGACGCGACCGCCGCGCGCGACACCACCGCGTGGCGGGACCTGGTGGCCGGGCTCCGCCACATCCGCCGGCACCCCGTCCTCGGCCCGCTGATGGTGACCATCGCCCTCGGCGACCTCGGCTTCGTCGGCCCCCTCAACGTGGGCCTGACCCTGCTCGCCGACGAACGCGGCCGGGGCGCCTCCGGGATGGGCTGGGTGCTCGCGGGCTTCGGCACGGGCGCCGGGGCCGCCGCCCTGCTGCTGACCGTACGGGGGCGCCTGCCGCACGCCGGGCGCGTCGCCGCCGGCGCCATCATCCCCGGCGCGGCCGCGATCGGCGTCCTGGCGCACGCGCCGGGCCTCCCCGTGGCCGTCGGCGTCGCGGTGGTCGTCGGACTGCTCACGGGGCTCAGCGGCGCCCTGTGCGGGGCGCTGCTGCAGACCCAGTCCGACCCCGCCCACCTGGGGCGCGTCACCGCGGTCGCCGGGATCGTCAGCCTGGGAGTCGCACCGCTGAGCATGCCGCTGTCCGCCGCCGCCATCGGTGTCCGGGGCACCGGGCCGGTCTTCGCCGTCAGCGCCGCGGTCTGCGCGCTCGGCGGGGTCGTCGCCCTGTGCGCGCCGGGCGTACGGCGGGCCGAACTCCCGGGACAGAACAGCTAGCGCCCCCGGGCTCAGATCCCGAGCCGCTTGGTCTCGCTCAGCCGGGCGATCGCGTCCCGCTCGCCCTCCAGCTCCACCCTCGCGGCGCTCTGCCGCCCGAACGCGAACAGCAGCAGCTCGGACGGCTCGCCCGTCGCCGTCACCACCGGCGTACCGCGGTGAGCGACCACCGTCTGGCCGTTCGGGCGGCGCAGCACCAGGCCCGTCGGGACGCCGCGGCCCATCAGTCGGGCGGCGCGCTCCAGCCGGGACCACAGGGCGTCCTGGAAGACCGGGTCCAGCTCGCGCGGCGACCAGTCCGGCTGGGCACGGCGCACGTCCTCGGCGTGGACGTAGAACTCCACCGTGTTCGCCGCCTCGTCGACCTGCTTGAACGAGAACGGCGAGAACCGCGGCGGACCGGTGCGGACGAGCTGGATCAGCTCCTCGTACGGCTTCGCGACGTACTCCTCCATCACCCGGTCCAGCCGGGACGCCAGCTGCTTGATCAGGGTGCCCCCGGCCGCGTCCGGCCGTCGCTCGCGCACCACCACGTGCGCGGCGAGGTCACGGGTCTGCCAGCCCTCGCACAGAGTGGGGGCGTCCGGACCGGCCGTCTCCAACAGATCGGCGAGCAGAAGTCGTTCACGCTTGGCGAAAGTCGACATGGAGTCAGCCTACGGCGGTCGGCCGGGTCCGCCCAATGGACAGCGCCGGGGCGTGTCCGTCCCGCGCGGCACAATGGGCACATGACCAGCACCTCCCCCGCCGACGGCTCCTCCGGACGCCCCCGCCCGCTCGCCCCGGAGATCGCCGCACGCCTCAAGCGCAGCGCAGACGGCCTCCTGCCCGCCATCGCCCAGCAGTACGACACCGGGGAGGTGCTGATGCTCGGCTGGATGGACGACGAGGCACTGCACCGCACGCTGACCACGGGCCGCTGCACCTACTGGTCGCGCAGCCGTCAGGAGTACTGGGTCAAGGGGGACACCTCCGGACACTTCCAGTGGGTGAAGTCCGTCGCCCTGGACTGCGACGCCGACACCGTGCTGGTCAAGGTCGACCAGGTCGGCGCCGCCTGCCACACCGGTGCCCGCACCTGCTTCGACGCCGACGTGCTCCTCACGGACGCCGTGGACGGCTCGGATGCCGCCGCGCCCGCCGTGGATCAGTAGGGTCTGCCGCCATGGACGTCATGGACCTCGACACCTTCCGCAAGCTGGCCGCCGACCGCCGGGTCGTCCCGGTCAGCCGCAAGCTCCTCGCCGACGGCGACACTCCGGTCGCGCTCTACCGCAAGCTCGCCGCCGAGCGCCCCGGCACCTTCCTCCTGGAATCCGCCGAGAACGGACGCTCCTGGTCCCGGTACTCCTTCGTCGGCGTCCGCAGCGCCGCCACCCTCACCGAGCGCGACGGACAGGCCCACTGGCAGGGCACCCCGCCCGTCGGCGTCCCCACCGGCGGCGACCCGCTCGCCGCCCTGCGCGCCACCGTGGAGGCCCTGCACACCCCCCGCGACCTCGCCCACGACCTGGGCCTGCCGCCCTTCACCGGCGGCATGGTCGGCTACCTCGGCTACGACATCGTGCGCCGCCTGGAGAAGGTGGGCCCGGGGGAGCGCGACGACCTGGGGCTCCCCGAGCTGACCATGCTGCTCACCAGCGACCTCGCCGTCATGGACCACTGGGAGGGCTCCGTCCTGCTGATCGCCAACGCGATCAACCACAACGACCTGGAGACCGGCGTCGACGAGGCCTACGCCGACGCGGTCGCCCGCCTGGACGCCATGGAGGCCGACCTCACGCGCGCCGTGGCCCAGCCGCCGGCCGCGCTGCCGCCGTCCGAACTGCCCGAGTACACCGCGCTGTGGGGCGGCCCCGACTTCCAGGACGCCGTCGGGGACATCAAGGAGCGCATCCGCGCGGGCGAGGCCTTCCAGGTCGTCCCCTCCCAGCGGTTCGAGACGCCGTGCACGGCGAGCGCCCTGGACGTGTACCGGGTGCTGCGGGCCACCAACCCCTCCCCGTACATGTACCTGCTCCGCCTCGACGGCTTCGACGTCGTCGGGTCGTCCCCCGAGGCACTGGTCAAGGTCGAGGACGGGCACGCCATGGTGCACCCCATCGCCGGCACCCGGCCCCGCGGCGCCACCCCGCAGGAGGACCAGGCCCTCGCCGAGGAACTGCTCGCCGACCCCAAGGAGCGCGCCGAGCACCTGATGCTCGTCGACCTCGGACGCAACGACCTCGGACGCGTCTGCGAACCCGGCTCGGTCGAGGTCGTCGACTTCATGTCCGTCGAGCGGTACTCGCACGTCATGCACATCGTCTCGACGGTCACCGGCCGGGTGGCCCCGGGCCGCACCGCCTTCGACGTGCTCACCGCCTGCTTCCCGGCCGGCACCCTCTCCGGAGCGCCCAAGCCGCGCGCCCTGCAGATCATCGACGAACTCGAACCGTCCCGGCGCGGCCTGTACGGCGGATGCGTCGGCTACCTCGACTTCGCGGGCGACTCCGACACCGCCATCGCCATCCGCACGGCACTGCTGCGCGACGGCACCGCATACGTGCAGGCCGGAGCGGGCGTCGTCGCCGACTCCGACCCGGTCGCCGAGGACACCGAGTGCCGCAACAAGGCCGCGGCGGTGCTGCGGGCGGTGCACGCGGCCAACCGGCTGGGGCGATAGGGCCATTCTCACGCTGCGGATTCCGAACCCCGGGTGACGAATCGCCCGGGGCTCGGGCGATAGTGGAGTACGTGACAGCTGTTCCTCACCCCCGTACCCCAGCCGCAGGACCCGCCCGGGCCGGCCGCCGGAGCCTCGCCGCCGCCCTGCTGTGCGGGGCGCTCGGCGCGGCCGTCGCCCTGCTCGCCACCCGGCAGGAGTGGTCCCACGGCACCGCGACGGTGGCCGGCGGCGCGTTCCCGCTGACCGCCAAGGGCAGCGACGTCACGGGCGTGCCCGCGGCGCTCGCCATAGTGGGCCTCGCCGCGCTCGTCGCCGTCTTCGCGGTCCGCCGCGCGGGCCGGTTCGCCGTCGCCGCGCTGCTCGCGCTGAGCGGCGCGGGCACCATCGCCGCGGCCCTGGTCGGCGCCTCCGACAGCTCCGCGCTGGACGACCAGGCCGCCAAGGCCGCCGGTGACACCTCGGCCACCGTGGACGCCCTCTCCCACACCGCCTGGCCGTACGTCGCGGCCGTGGGCGGCGCCCTGCTGCTGCTGGCCGGGCTGCTCGCCCTGCGCTACGGCCGTCTGTGGCCCGCGATGTCGGGCCGCTACGAGCGGGACGGCACCCCGCGCCCGCGCCGCAGGCCGCAGACCACCGACCCCGACCGGCCCGAGGACCTGTGGAAGGCCCTCGACCGCGGCGAGGACCCGACCGGAGCCTGAACCGCACCGCCCCGCAGCACCTCGGCGGGTGGTCAGGCCGGAGCCCAGGTCGTCACCCACGCGTGCGGGGCCCCCGCGACGGCGACGGGCCGCCCCACCGCGCCGGGTGCGCCTGCGCGCGTACGGGCACCCGGGCGCACGACACGGGCGCTTCGGACGCCCGGCGACCGGCACGCGCGCGTGTGGAGCACCCCCGCTGATGACGCGCGCGCCCGTGCGGGACAATGGGTACGAGCGTCCTGCTCAGACACGGCACACAGCAACGAGGAGCAAGCAATGGCGGGCAGCAGCCACGGTCACACCCCGGCCGCCTGGACCGGTGTCATCATCGCCTTCATCGGTTTCTGCATCGCGGGCATGTTCATGGTGGCGGCCAAGCCGGTGGGCTTCTGGGCCGGCATGGGGGTCGTGCTCCTCGGCGGCCTCGTGGGCGCCGTCATGCGCTCGATGGGCCTCGGCCAGCCGAAGCAGAACCACCCCGTGCACCAGGTGACCGACGAGCGCGCCGCGGCCGGCGCCAAGGGCTGACGCCGTACGGCGATCACACGCTGCTTCCCGAGGGGCGCACCCGGCACCTGAGTGCCGGGTGCGCCCCTCGCGTGCGGGTACGGACGGTGCGGGGCAGAATGCGGGGCGTGGACGCCGAGAGCCCGAACCCGAAGCCGAGCACGACCGCACTCACCCCCGCACCCGCCCCCTCGTCCGGCGTCCCGGCCGTCGCCGTGCGGCTGGCCGTCCCCGCCGGGGTCCTCGCGGCCGTCGTCGGCGCCTTCGCATACGTCGGGAGCGTGGACCCCAACGAGCCCGGTCACTACCCCGTCTGCCCCCTGCTGCGCCTCACCGGCCTCTACTGTCCCGGTTGCGGCGGCCTGCGCAGCGCCCACGCGGTCGTCCACGGGGACGTGCTGACGGCGCTGCACGCCAACGCGCCGGCCGTCCTCGGCTGTCTGGGCTTCGCCGTGCTGTGGACCTTCTGGGTGATCCGCGCGGTGCGCGGCCGGCCGTTGCGGATCGACCCCGGCCCGGTCCACCTGTGGGCCCTGGGGACGTTGCTGCTGGTCTTCACGGTTGTCCGGAACCTGCCGTTCGGAGGCTGGCTCCGGCCTTGATCACCCGGCGAATGTCCAGGTAATGGGACCGGCATCAGCCGGATGCGGGGCCCGTGCCCCGCTCCGGATACCATCACAGAGACCACAGGTTCAGCCGTCTGAAAGGGGGCCGCTCGCGTGAGTGTGCTCGACGAGATCATCGACGGAGTCCGTGCCGACCTCGCGGAACGGCAGGCGCGCGTCAGCCTCGACGAGCTCAAGGAGCGCGCGGCCAAGGCCCGCCCCGCCAAGGACGGCGTGTCCGCGCTGCGCGGCGACGGCGTCAAGGTGATCTGCGAGGTCAAGCGCTCCAGCCCGTCCAAGGGCGCGCTGGCCGCCATCGCCGACCCGGCCGGACTCGCCGCGGACTACGAGGCGGGCGGCGCCGCCGTCATCTCCGTCCTCACCGAGCAGCGCCGCTTCGGCGGCTCGCTGGCCGACCTGGACTCGGTCCGCGCGCGCGTGGACATCCCCGTCCTGCGCAAGGACTTCATCGTCACCTCCTACCAGCTGTGGGAGGCCCGCGCGCACGGCGCCGACCTCGCGCTGCTGATCGTCGCGGCCCTCGAACAGCCGGCGCTGGAGTCGCTGATCGAGCGTGCCGAGTCCATCGGCCTCACCCCGCTCGTCGAGGTGCACGACGAGGACGAGGTCGAGCGGGCCGTGGACGCCGGTGCCAGGATCATCGGCGTCAACGCGCGCAACCTGAAGACGCTCGAGGTCGACCGCGGCACGTTCGAGCGGGTCGCCCCGGAGATCCCGGCCGGCATCGTCAAGGTCGCCGAGTCCGGCGTCCGCGGCCCGCACGACCTCATCGCCTACGCCAACGAGGGCGCCGACGCCGTCCTGGTCGGGGAGTCCCTGGTCACCGGCCGCGACCCCCGGACCGCCGTCTCCGACCTGGTGGCGGCCGGCGAACACCCGGCACTGCGGCACGGGCGGGGCTGACCCCGGTAGGCTGGCCCCGATGTCCTCACTGCTCACCCCGGCCACCAGGGACCCCTATGCGCGCCTGGCCCGCGGCTGCCGCCCACGCGGCTGCCGCGCTCCCGCACGCCGGGTCCACGGCCGTCGGGTGCGGTATGTGATCGGTGATGAGCCGGGTCAGGTCAACGGCATGCGATGGCAGCGGCCGGCCTAGGGGCGCGGGGACTGCGCGACCGGCCACGACCGGCCCGCAGCCGACACACCACACCCGCCCCCACGGCGAACGTGCCCACACCAGACACTCACCGTGAGGTTCACGCATGCCCAGCAACTTCTTCATCCCCGACCCGGGGGGCCAGGTCCCCAGCGCCGACGGCTACTTCGGCGCGTTCGGCGGCAAGTTCATCCCCGAGGCCCTCGTCGCGGCGGTCGACGAGGTGGCCGTCGAGTACGACAAGGCCAAGGCCGACCCCGAGTTCGCCCGGGAGCTCGACGACCTGCTCGTCCACTACACGGGACGCCCGTCGGCGCTCACCGAGGTCCCTCGTTTCGCCGCGGAAGCGGGCGGCGCCCGGGTCTTCCTCAAGCGCGAGGACCTGAACCACACCGGCTCCCACAAGATCAACAACGTGCTCGGCCAGGCCCTGCTCACCAAGCGCATGGGCAAGACCCGCGTGATCGCGGAGACCGGCGCCGGCCAGCACGGCGTCGCGACGGCCACCGCCTGCGCGCTGTTCGGCCTCGACTGCACCATCTACATGGGTGAGATCGACACGCAGCGCCAGGCCCTCAACGTGGCCCGCATGCGCATGCTCGGCGCCGAGGTCATCGCCGTGAAGTCCGGCAGCCGCACGCTGAAGGACGCCATCAACGAGGCCTTCCGCGACTGGGTCGCCAACGTCGACCGCACCCACTACCTGTTCGGCACCGTCGCCGGGCCCCACCCCTTCCCGGCGATGGTCCGCGACTTCCACCGCGTCATCGGCGTCGAGGCCCGCCGCCAGCTCCTGGAGCAGGCCGGGCGCCTCCCCGACGCCGCGATCGCCTGCGTCGGCGGCGGCTCCAACGCCATCGGCCTCTTCCACGCCTTCATCCCGGACACCTCCGTCCGCCTCATCGGCTGCGAGCCCGCCGGGCACGGCATCGAGACCGGCGAGCACGCGGCCACCCTGACCGCGGGCGAGCCCGGCATCCTGCACGGCTCCCGGTCCTACGTCCTCCAGGACGACGAGGGCCAGATCACCGAGCCCTACTCCATCTCGGCCGGTCTGGACTACCCGGGCATCGGACCCGAGCACTCCTACCTCAAGGACTCCGGCCGCGGAGAGTACCGCGCGGTCACCGACGACGCCGCCATGCAGGCGCTGCGCCTGCTGTCGCGCACCGAGGGCATCATCCCGGCCATCGAGAGCGCCCACGCCCTGGCCGGCGCCCTGGAGGTCGGCAGGGAGCTGGGCGAGGACGGGCTGATCGTGGTCAACCTGTCCGGCCGCGGCGACAAGGACATGGACACCGCCGCCCGCTACTTCGGGCTGTACGACACCGACGCCGAGGTCGCCGCCGACGAGGCCGGCACCACCGCCGAGATCGAGGGGGACGCCAAGTGAGCGGGAACGTGCAGCTGCTGAACGACACCCTCGCCGGCGCGAAGGCCGAGGGCCGAGCCGCCCTCATCGCCTACCTCCCGGCCGGGTTCCCGACCGTGGACGGCGGCATCGACGCGGTCAAGGCCGCGCTCGACGGCGGCGCCGACGTCGTCGAGGTGGGCCTGCCGCACAGCGACCCCGTCCTGGACGGCCCGGTGATCCAGACCGCCGACGACATCGCCCTGCGCGGCGGCGTGCGGATCGCCGACGTGATGCGCACCGTCCGCGAGGCGCACGCGGCCACCGGCAAGCCGATCCTCGTCATGACGTACTGGAACCCCATCGACCGCTACGGCGTGGAGCGGTTCACCGCCGAACTGGCCGAGGCGGGCGGCGCCGGGTGCATCCTGCCCGACCTGCCGGTGCAGGAGTCGGCGCTGTGGCGGGAGCACGCCGACAAGCACGGGCTCGCCACCGTCTTCGTGGTCGCGCCCAGCAGCAAGGACGCGCGGCTCGCCGAGATCACCGCGGCCGGCAGCGGCTTCGTCTACGCCGCCTCCCTCATGGGCGTCACCGGCACCCGCGAGTCGGTCGGCGCGCAGGCCGAGGACCTGGTGCGGCGCACCCGCGCCACCACCGACACCCCGGTCTGCGTCGGCCTCGGCGTCTCCAACGCCGCGCAGGCCGCCGAGGTGGCCGGCTTCGCCGACGGCGTGATCGTCGGCTCGGCGTTCGTCAAGCGCATGCTGGACGCCCCCGACGACGCGGCCGGCCTGGAGGCCGTCCGCGCGCTCGCCGCCGACCTGGCCAGGGGCGTGCGCGGACAGGCGTAGGCCGGGCGTAACAGCGGGTAAGTCATACGGATCCCTCGTACGAGTGGTCCTGGGACCGGGGAGGCGCGGTGCGCCTCCCAGGTTCGTTCTGCGGGGTGTGAGCGAGAAGAACCGAGAGGGAAAGCGCGCCGCCCGCGAGAAGCTGGCGGTCCAGCGCGAGAAGCAGAAGTCCAGGGACAAGCGCCGGCGGGCGCTGATCGTCGGCGCCGGCGTGGTCTGCGTCCTGGGGCTCGCGGCGGTGATCGGCGTGGTCGCCGCCAACGCGGGCAAGGACGACGGCAGCGAGTCGGCCGGCCCGATCGTGGCGCCCTCGGGCGCCAAGGGCAAGGACAGCCTCGCGATCCCCGTCGGCGAGGAGGGCGCCAAGTCGACGCTCACCATCTGGGAGGACTTCCGCTGCCCGGCCTGCAAGGCCTTCGAGCTGGCGTACCGGGACACGATCCACGAGCTCACCGGCGCCGGACAGCTCAAGGTCGAGTACCACCTGGCGACGATCATCGACGGCAACATGGGCGGCACCGGCTCCCGCAAGTCGGCCAACGCCGCCGCCTGCGCCCAGGACGCCGGGAAGTTCCCGGCCTACCACGACGTGCTGTACGACAACCAGCCGCCGGAGACCGACGACGCCTACGCCGACGAGAACAAGCTCCTCGACCTGGCGCGCAAGGTCGACGGCCTGGACACGACCCTGTTCCAGGAGTGCGTGAAGAACGGAAAGCACAACAGCTGGGTGGAGAAGTCCAACAAGGCGTTCTTCGACGGCGGCTTCACCGGCACGCCGACCGTGCTGCTGGACGGCAAGAACATCTACAAGGACAGCTCCATGACCCCGGCCAAGTTCAAGCGGATGGTGGAGGACGCCAACAAGTAGGACAGCGGGGTGCGAGCGGGGCACTCCCCGCCCGCCCGTTACGGACCCGTAGCCGGGCTGCCCGCCGCGGGTCCCGTCCGACACGGTAGCGTCGACCCTGCCATGGAACTTGCCTTCATTCCCAGCCCGTCGCGCGGGGTGCTGAACCTCGGTCCCATCCCGCTGCGCGGCTACGCGTTCTGCATCATCATCGGCGTCTTCGTTGCCGTCTGGCTCGGCAACAAGCGCTGGATCGCCCGAGGCGGGCGGGCCGGCACGGTGGCCGACATCGCGGTCTGGGCCGTTCCGTTCGGTCTGATCGGCGGCCGGCTCTACCACGTGATCACGGACTACCAGCTGTACTTCAGCGACGGCCGTGACTGGGTCGACGCCTTCAAGATCTGGGAGGGCGGCCTCGGCATCTGGGGCGCGATCGCCTTCGGCGCACTGGGCGCCTGGATCGGCGCCCGGCGCCGGGGCGTCCCGATGCCCGCGTACGCCGACGCCGTCGCCCCCGGCATCGCCTTCGCCCAGGCCATCGGCCGCTGGGGCAACTGGTTCAACCAGGAGCTGTACGGCAAGCCCACCGACCTGCCCTGGGCCGTGGAGATCACCTCCTCGGACGGCGGACGGGTGCCGGGCACCTACCACCCGGCGTTCCTGTACGAGTCGCTGTGGTGCATCGGCGTCGCCCTGCTCGTCATCTGGGCCGACCGCCGCTTCAAGCTGGGCCACGGGCGGGCGTTCGCCCTGTACGTCGCGGCGTACTGCGCGGGCCGCTTCTGGACCGAGTACCTGCGCGTCGACGACGCCCACCACATCCTGGGCCTCCGGCTGAACAACTGGACCGCGCTCCTCGTGTTCCTGCTCGCCGTGGTCTACATGGTGCTCTCGGCGCGGATGCGGCCGGGCCGGGAGACCGTGGTCGAGCCGGGCGCGGAAGCCGCCGACGGTGCCGGCGCGGACGGGGCGGACGGGGCGGAGAAGGACGCGGACGCCGCCCCCGCGAACTCCTCGGATGCCGAGGAGCCCAAGGAGCCCAAGGATTCCAAGGTCGCCGAGGACTCCGAGAAGGAGGGGGACCCCGCTGCCCCCGGGGGCTCCGGAGAGTCCGAGGCCGCCGCGGCCGACCCCGCGGACGGCGTGAGGGACCTGAAGGACGGCGCCGACTCGGCCCGGAAGGGCTGACGGCCCGCCGTACGTCGCCGAGGGCGCCCGGAGCCACTCCGGGCGCCCTCGACGTGTGTCAGGGCAGGGCGGGCCGCCGGGCCAGCGACAGGGTGCGCCGGGCCGTCGCCACCACCGCGGCGTCGATGAACCGGCCGTCGGGCAGTGCCTGGGCACCCGGTTGCGCGGTGGCCGCCTTGACGATCGTCTCCGCCTCCTCCAGCTCCCGCTCGGTGGGCAGGTACGCCCGCTCGATGATCGCCAGCTGGCGGGGGTGGATCGCGGCCCGGCCGAGGAAGCCCAGGGCGCGGCCGTGGGCGCAGGACGCCGCCAGTCCCTCCAGGTCCCGGATGTCCGGGTGCACCGTCTGCGCCGGTGGCGCCAGCCCCGCCGCCCGCGCGGCCACGATCACGCGCGAGCGCGACCAGTCCAGGCCCGTGTCGCCGTGTACGCCCAGGTCGGCACGGAGGTCGGCCTCGCCGAGGGCGATGCCGCGCAGCGCCGGGTGCGCGGCGGCGATCGAGTAGGCGCGCTCCACACCCAGGGCGGTCTCCAGGAGCGCGTACAGCGGTGGCCCTCCGGTGGCCTCCGCGACGCCGGCGATCTGCTCGGGCGTCGTCACCTTGGGCAGCCGCAGACCGGACAGTCCCGGCAGAGCGGCCAGCGCCGCCAGGTCCGCCGCCGCGAGCGGGCCGTCCAGGGCGTTGACGCGGACGTGGACCGGTACCGGCTGCGGCTCGGTCAGCAGCTCGGCCGTGGCTTCGCGGGCGTAGGCCTTGCGGTCCGGGGCGACCGCGTCCTCCAGGTCGATCACGACGACGTCGGCCCCGGCGGCCAGTGCCTTGGCGACCACCCGGGGCCGGTCCCCCGGGGCGTAGAGCCAGGTCAGTGGGGGCGGGGGTGCCGTCATACGACGCCCGCCTCGCGCAGCCCCTTGACGTCCGCCGGGCTGAGGCCCAGCTCGGTCAGCACCTCCTCGGTGTCCGCGCCGTGCGGGCGGCCCGCCCAGCGGATCGCGCCGGGCGTGGCGGAGAGCCGGAAGAGGACGTTCTGCATGCGCAGCGGGCCCAGTTCGGGATCCTCGACGGTGGTGACCGTGTCGAGGGCCCGGTACTGCGGGTCGGTCATCACGTCCCGTACGTCCTGGACCGGGGCGACGGCCGCCTCAGCCTTCTCGAAGGCGGCGAGTACCTCGGCGCGGGTGTGCCGGGCGATCCAGTCGCCGACCGCCGCGTCCAGCACGTCGCAGTGCCGGGCCCGGCCGGCGCCCGTGGCGAACCAGGGCTCGTCGATCAGTTCCGGGCGGCCCACCAGGCGCATCACCCGCTCGGCGACCGACTGGGCCGAGGTGGAGACGGCGACCCAGGTGCCGTCGGCGGTGCGGTAGGTGTTGCGCGGGGCGTTGTTCTGGGAGCGGTTGCCGGTGCGCGGCTGGACGTGGCCGAGTTGGTCGTACCAGGTCGGGTGCGGGCCCAGCACGGTCAGGATCGGCTCGATGATCGCCATGTCGACGACCTGGCCCTCGCCGGTGCGGTCCCGGGCGGCGAGGGCCGTCATCACGGCGTACGCCGTCGCCAGGGCGGCGATCGAGTCGGCGAGCCCGAACGGCGGCAGGGTCGGGGGCCCGTCCGGCTCGCCCGTGAGCGCGGCGAAGCCGCTCATGGCCTCGGCGAGCGTGCCGAAGCCGGGCCGGCGCGCGTACGGACCGGACTGGCCGAAGCCGGTGACCCGGGTGAGGACCAGGCGGGGGTTGACGGCGGACAGCTCGTCCCAGCCCAGGTCCCACTTCTCCAGCGTGCCCGGGCGGAAGTTCTCGACGACGACGTCGGCGGTCGCGGCGAGCCGGAGCAGGGTGGTGCGGCCGGCGGGTTTCGACAGGTCCAGGGTGATCGTGCGCTTGTTGCGGCCCAGCAGTTTCCACCACAGGCCGACGCCGTCCTTGGAGGGGCCGTGGCCTCGGGAGGGGTCGGGGCGGGTGGGGTGCTCGACCTTGACGACGTCGGCGCCGAAGTCGCCGAGCATGGTGGCGGCGAGGGGGCCCGCGAAGAGGGTGGCGAGGTCCAGGACACGCAGACCGGTCAGCGGGGCGGGCGCGGGGGTCACGACGGGCGGGGGCATGGGCGGGTGGCCTCCGTGTGGGTGAGGTGGGCGAGGGTGTCGAAACCGGTGCCGTCGAAGTCGCCGACCGAGGTGGCCAGGCGGTTCTTC
>NZ_JAGMUE010000988.1:0-812 GCF_019049165.1 Streptomyces sp. AC627_RSS907 | reverse complement strand
ACCCCGCCGTCTTCAGCGAGACCACCCAGCCCAAGTCGCTGCCCAGCGGCGGCTTCGCCAAGGACGTCATCGAGGTCGAGGGGTACGTACGTGGCTTCGCCCGGCGGCGCCCGGACGTGGCGGTGTGCGTCCTGCGGTTCGCCAACGTGCTCGGGCCGTGCGCGGACTCGCCGTTGGCCGAGTACTTCGCGCTGCCCGTGCTGCCCACGATCATCGGCTTCGACCCGCGGCTCCAGTTCGTGCACGAGGACGACGCGATCGAGGTGCTGCGGATCGGCGCGGGCGAGCCCCGGCGGGGCACGCTGAACAGCGGCACCTTCAACATCGCGGGTGACGGGGTGCTGCTGCTCTCACAGGCCGCGCGGCGCCTCGGCCGCCCGACGCTGCCCCTGCTGTCGCCGACCGTCACGTGGCTCAGCTCGGTGCTGCGCGCCGCGGGGATCACCGACTTCTCGCCGGAGCAGATCCGGCTGCTCACCCACGGGCGGGTCGTGGACACCACGCAGATGCGCGAGACACTGGGATTCCAGCCCAAGCACAGCACCGCGGCGGCCTTCGCGGACTACGTGCGCAGCCGCGGGCCGGGACTCCTGCCCCCCGAGGCCCTGGCCCGAACCGTCGACCGGCTCGCCGCGGCGCTCCCCGCCCGCGCCGCTGGCCAGAACTGAGGAGCGCAGTCACGATGGCGGACGCCAAGGTCATCCCGTTCGGTGAGGACCCCCGGGCCCGGCGCAAGGACGGCACGCGGGCGCCGCGTGCGCGGCGGGACCAGGCCCCGCTGCGGCCGGTACCACCGCCGCGCGCCGAGGACG
>NZ_JAGMUE010000987.1:0-609 GCF_019049165.1 Streptomyces sp. AC627_RSS907 | reverse complement strand
CACGGTAAGTTTCAGGCCATGCCACGTGGACGCCATCGTCATTCCCTGCCTCTGCACCGGCTGCTCCCACCGCTGGCCGTCGCGGGTGTGTCAACCGCCTGCGCCGCGGCTGCGTGGCTCGTCGGTGAACCCCTGCTGGTCCGCTCGTTGGCCACGGTCGCGGCGGTGGCCGCGATCGTCGGCGCCGTGCTGCTGCGCCGCTGGGACAGCGCGGCGGACAAGCGCCTCGCGGACCTGAACCGCGCCCGGCTGCGCGACGAGTGGCGGACCGAGGAACGCGTGGCGGAGCTGGAGGCGGACGCCGAGCGGGCCCGTGGCGCGCGCACCAAGCTGGACGCGAAGCTGCGCGCCAAGCGCGCCGAACTCGCCCGGCTGCGCAACGAGCACGCGGCGCTGCTCCGCCGGTACGCCACCGCCGAGACCGAGCGGGCCCGCACGCTGGAGGAGCGCCGCCGCCTCGCCCTTGGCGCCCCGTCAACCACCGCCGCCGCGCCGGACGGTGACGTGGTGGAGACCCCGGGGGCCTCGGTGGCCGTCGCGGCCGTGGCCGCCGCACGCGGCGCCCGGGCCGACGCCGCCCGGCCGGCCGCCGGCCGGGCGGCGTCGGCC
>NZ_JAGMUE010000986.1:0-792 GCF_019049165.1 Streptomyces sp. AC627_RSS907 | reverse complement strand
GGCCCGTACCGAGGTGGCGTTGACGGCCGCCGCCACGCGCCGGTCCAGCGCCTCCGGGCTGAACCGGTCGGCCACCCGCAGGGAGCGCAGGGCGGAACCGAGGCCCACCTGCGGCTTGTGCATGGGGCGCTGCTGGCTCTGCTGGTGGAGGCCGTAGAGCGCGAGCGCGCCGTGCTCGGCTTCGAGTGCGTGCGTGACCTCCCCGTCGGTGGGGCTCGTGTAGTACGGCCACATCGCGGGCACCGTGCCGGCGTCCTGACCGAGCCCCGCACGCAGATCGGCCAGCTCCTCGCCCGGAGGGCCGGTCGGCGCGAACCCGTACCAGCTCCCCTTCCTGGCGTCCAGGTACCGGTGCCAGTACCGGGTGACCCGGGCGGGGCCCGGGTCCGGTGCGGTCACGGAGTTTGCGGTGGCGGAGTGCGGCGCGGTCGCGGAGTTCGGCGCGGCCTGGGGTGGGATGCTCACCGCGAGGGCCCTTCGGTCGTCGGGTTGTCGGAGTCGGGGGTATCGGGGGCGCCCGGGGTGTCGGGGTTGTCTGAGCTGTCGGGGCTGTCGGCCTCGGGGGCGCCCGGCTGCGGGGCTTGGGCCTCGGGGGCTTCCGCCTCGGCCCGAGCGCGCCGCTGCTCGGCGCGGCGTTCGGCACGTTGCCAGAGGATCTTGTCGAGGCTCTTGCGGAACGCTGCTTCCGCCTCGCTGAGCCGGTACACCCGGCTGGTGTCACCCCGCGTCACCACGCGGCCATGGAAGAGACCGGGCGCGGCGGCGTTGCTGAGGAGTTGCTCCGCCACCTTC
>NZ_JAGMUE010000985.1:0-634 GCF_019049165.1 Streptomyces sp. AC627_RSS907 | reverse complement strand
CGCCTACCGCGTCGGCGCGGTCACCGACGACGCGGCCACGCTGCGCGCCACCATCGAGGACCAGCTCATCCGCGCCGACCTCCTCGTCACCAGCGGCGGCGTCAGCGTCGGCGCGTACGACGTGGTCAAGGAGGCGCTGACGGGCCTCGGCGACGACGCCGACGGCGTGCGGTTCCGCAGGCTGGCGATGCAGCCGGGCAAGCCGCAGGGGTTCGGCTTCGTCGGCGAGGGCGGTCGGGACCGCGCCCCGCTGCTCGCCCTGCCCGGCAACCCGGTCAGCGCGTACGTCTCCTTCGAGCTGTTCGTCCGCCCCGCCATCCGCACCCTGATGGGCGTCGAGCCCGTGCACCGCACGGTGGTCAGCGCGGTCTGCCCGGAGGGCGTGGCCAGCTCGCTGCCGGGCCGCCGCCAGTACCTGCGCGGGCGCTACGACGCGGACGAGAACGCCGTCACCCCCATCGGCGGCTCCGGCTCCCACCTGGTCAAGGCGCTCGCGCACGCCAACGCGCTGATCGTGCTGCCCGAGGAGACCACGTCGCTGGAGCCGGGCGGCACCGTGGACGTCGTGCTGCTGGACTGACTGACTGGCTGTCGGCCTGACCGCTGGACGATCGCTGGTCAGACCGCTGGACCG
>NZ_JAGMUE010000984.1:0-646 GCF_019049165.1 Streptomyces sp. AC627_RSS907 | reverse complement strand
CCGCACCTCGGGGCTTGAGGTCTTCGCCATCGCCGACCTGCGGGCCGAGCGGGACGACACGGCCGCGCTGCTGGACTCGGTGCGGGCGGGCATCGTGCCCGTGGTGGTGCTGGCCGCGCTGCTGGCGCTGCTGGCCGCGGGCACGGTCCTGCGACCGGTACGCAAGCTCGGCCGGGCCACCCGTGGGCTGGCGGCGGGCGACCTGGGGAGCCGGGTCGCCGTTCGGGGGCACGACGAACTCGCCGACCTGGCCCGTACCTTCAACGAGACCGCCGACGCGCTCCAGGCGTCGGACGCGGAACTGCGCGAGCAGGAGGCCAAGGCGCGCCGCTTCGTGGCGGACGTCTCGCACGAACTGCGGACCCCGCTCGCGGCCATGACGATGGTGGCGACGGTCCTGGAGGAGGACGCCGACCAGCTTCCTCCGGACGTGGCGCGGGCGGCCCGCACCGTTGGCGCGGAGACGGCCCGGCTGTCCCGGCTGGTCGAGGACCTGATGGAGATCTCCCGCTTCGACGCGAAGGCGGCGCACCTGAACGCTGCCGAGACCGACCTCGCCGAGACCGTACGGGCCACGCTGGCCCTGCGCGGCTGGACGGACCGGGTGCGCACGCGCCTCGACGAGGGTGTGCGGGCGGTGGTCGAC
>NZ_JAGMUE010000983.1:0-628 GCF_019049165.1 Streptomyces sp. AC627_RSS907 | reverse complement strand
ACCCGCCACATTGGCCTCCCGGGCGAGTCCGAGCAGCGCCGAACGTTCCGCCTCGTCCGCGACCCCGTAGAGCGTGAGCAGGTCCTCGATGTCACGTGCCTTGAAGCTCACCCTGCCCAACTCCATGCGGCTGATCTTGGACTCGGAAGCACGGATCGAATAACCAGCCGCCTCACGCGTGATGCCACGCGATTCGCGGAGTCGTCGGAGCTGAGAGCCCAGGAGGATGCGGCGCACTACCGATCCACTCGACTCACTTGTGGCCATTTCCGTGACCCTCCCTGTACGTTCCGTACCCGCCCGGGCACGCCCCCACGGACCCTCGGCCGCGAAGTCTGCCACTTCTAGGCTCCGTTGAGTGCGCATCTCATTACCCAGATGTGAGATGGACGCAAGTGACCTTGAGAAGAATTCCCCGCCAACGAGCCCAGTTCGGAGCAAACCGGCCACGTGCACGTGCATCTGCCCTTGCATCTGGTCCGGACATTGGGAATCCTGGAGCTCGCGCACGTGCACGCTGTTTGCAGATCCAGCCAGGGTCGTCACGGCCACGAATGCCAGGAGTGCCTCGCATGGGGATCAAAGGATCGACCATGGTCGAGCCGTTATGGCAGGGCCTGCCTCCCAT
>NZ_JAGMUE010000982.1:0-998 GCF_019049165.1 Streptomyces sp. AC627_RSS907 | reverse complement strand
GGTGGACTCCGGCTTCGGCGCCGGCGACACCATCAGCCCGCACTACGACCCGATGCTGGCCAAGGTCATCGCCTGGGCCCCCACCCGCGCGGAGGCCGTCCGCCGCCTCGCCCACGCCCTGGAGCGGGCCCGCCTACACGGCCCGGTCACCAACCGCGACCTGCTCGTCCGCGCCCTGCGCCACCCGCGCTTCCAGGCCGCCGACCTCGACACCGGCTTCCTGGACCGCCACCTGACCGAGCTGACCGGGCCCGCCCCGGGCGGGGTGGCCGAGGTGGCAGGGCCCGGCCAGGCGGAAGAGGCGGGGGCACCGGAAGAGTCGGCCCGTGCGGAAGAGTCGAGCGGGGCCGGCGGGTTGGGCGTGCGCCTGGCCGCGCTGGCCGCCGCGCTGGCGGACGGCTGCGGACGCTCCCGGTTCGGTGGCACCCGCTACGGCGGCGCCTGGCGCAACGTGCCGTCCCAGCCGCAGACCAGGACCTACCGCAGCGAGCCGGACGGCACCGAGCACGAGGTCCGCTACCGGCTCACCCGCGCCGGCCTGGACGCCGCCGGCCTGCCCGGCGTCCGCCTGCTCTCGGCCGCCCGCGACCTGGTCGTCCTGGACGTGGCCGGCGTCCGCCGAACCCTTGCGGTGAGCGCGTACGAGGACGGGACGGTGTACGTCGACACGCCGCCGCCCGCCGCCGGCCCTCCCGGCCAGCCCACCGCGTACGCCCTCACCCCGCTGCCCCGCTTCCCCGACCCGAGCGCCCGCACCGAGCCCGGCTCGCTGCTCGCGCCCATGCCCGGCACCGTCATCCGGCTCGCCGACGTGGCGGAGGGCGACGCCGTGCGAGCCGGCCAACCGCTGCTGTGGCTGGAGGCGATGAAGATGGAACACAAGATCACCGCCCCGGCCTCCGGCACCCTCACGGCCCTGCGCGCGGCCCCGGGCCAACAGGTGGAGGTCGGCGCCCTGCTCGCCGTCGTCTCCGACTGACCGGCCCCCCAGCCCCCGG
>NZ_JAGMUE010000981.1:0-573 GCF_019049165.1 Streptomyces sp. AC627_RSS907 | reverse complement strand
GCGCCAGATCGACCTGCTCGTCCCCGGACTGCTCCCGGCCTGAGCCCCGGTGGCGCCGGGCGTGCCCGGCGCGGGGTCGCGGGACCGTGCGGCCCCGCGACCCCGCCTCCGGGCGCCACGGCGCCGCCCGGCCGGCTAGCGGCCGGTGGGCCTGCGGTACTGCGCCGGGGAGCCCTTGGTGGCCTCGTCCTCGTACGCGCCCGCGCGCCCACGGTCCACGTGGAAGGTGGTGAGCGTGGTCACCGGGGACACCGGGTCGCGGCGGTCGCCGATCACCCGCATGTGGGTGCTCCAGCGCTCGGGCGTGACCTCGTACACGTCGTAGCCGTAGCGGTTGCCCTCGAAGTACTGGAGGTGCGGGTTGGCCGCGCCCATCAGCGGCCCGTTGGTCTTGTTCCAGTCCGCGCTGTAGGCGCCCGAGGTGACCGAGTGCGCGGTGAACTCGGTGCCGATGACGGGGGACGAGGTGTCGTCGTAGTCGGGCCGTACGTCGTCCACGAACGCCGAGTGCCAGTCGCCGGTGATCACCACGAGGTCCTCGAGACCCGCGTCGTGTACGTGGGTGAGCACCTC
>NZ_JAGMUE010000980.1:0-854 GCF_019049165.1 Streptomyces sp. AC627_RSS907 | reverse complement strand
TTGCTCACGCACGCGCCGATCGACTCGCGGCCCGCGGCGTCCAGCGTGGTCCGCGGGCACACCGGGTCGATGGCCCGTTGGTCGGCCTTCTCGGCGGCGGCGAAGCCGAAGACGGTGACGTGCGAGGACGGGGAGACGTCGCCGAGCGCGATGCGCGAGGCGGCGGCCTTCTCGGCGGCCATGTCCTCGGGCGCCAGGCTCGCCGACTCGTCCACGGCCACCGCGTAGTTGACCGCCTTGAAGGCCGGTTCGGGTGCTTCGGGCGGTGCCGGCCGCGCGCCGGCGGGCGTGAGCAGGGACGCCAGCACGGCCGCGCCGCCCAGCGCGGATACCGCGACGCGCCGCGCCCAACCCCCTGGTGTCTGCCGTTTTCCCCTGACTGTTCCCACGACCGTCCCCTCGTGTCATGTCTGCTTCATGTGTGGCGCCGGCGCGTGCCGTCGCCCTCGCGCGGTCGCGACTCAGCGCGCGGTCAGGCTCCAGGCCAACGCCAGCGCCGCGGACGGCGCCAGCGTGCTCACTCCCCAGCGGATGGCCCGGTACTTGGCGGACAGGATCGAGCTGACGTCCACGGCCTGCACGAGCAGCCACCGGACCGGGTCGCGGCCGGCCTCGCTGAGCTGCGTCGACAGCCGTCCGAGATCGTGTGGGGGCAGCAGATCGCGGAAGTACGTCACCCCCTCGCACGGGCGGAGCGTCCCCGTGCGCGGCAGCAGCGCCCGCACCAGCGCGGACACCGCGACCACCCACAGCACCCCCGCGACGATCAGCGCGACGTCGCCCAGGCCGCTCCAGCCGGGCGTGCCGTGCCAGCCGATCAGGAACGCCGGCAACGCCAGCGCCCCGGACAGCAG
>NZ_JAGMUE010000979.1:0-711 GCF_019049165.1 Streptomyces sp. AC627_RSS907 | reverse complement strand
CTCCACGGACGCCTCGGTCGAAAACGTACGGGCGGTCCTGGCCCGCACCGTCAACCCCGGCGACGAGGCGGTCGTCAAGGTCTCCCGCCCCTCGGACGCGCTGGCCGCCAAGGCCGCCACGAACGAGGGCCTGACCCACCTGATGCTGGGCCTGGGCGCGGTGGCCCTGCTGGTCGGCGGGGTCGGAGTGGCCAACACCATGGTCATCTCGGTCCTGGAACGCCGCCAGGAGATCGGCCTGCGCCGCTCGCTGGGCGCCACGCGCAACGCGATCCGGCTGCAGTTCCTGACCGAGTCCCTGCTGCTTTCGGCGCTCGGCGGCGGCACGGGAGCGCTGCTCGGCGCGGCGGCCACGCACGGCTTCGCGCGGTCCCGGGGCTGGGCGACGGTCGTCCCACCCTGGTCCCTGGCGGGCGGCCTGGCCGCCACGCTGGCGATCGGCGTGGTCGCGGGCCTGTACCCGGCGATCCGCGCCTCCCGCCTGCACCCGACGGTGGCGCTGAACTCGGCGTGAGAGCAGGGAAAACCAGAAGATCCCGTCCGATGCGATCGGACGGGATCTTGGGAACTCCGCTGAGGGGTTCTTCTGTGGAGCTAAGGAGAATTGAACTCCTGACCTCCTGCATGCCATGCAGGCGCTCTACCAACTGAGCTATAGCCCCAAAGTGTTTCCCGCTTCGGTTTCCCTCGGCGGCATCGCCGACATTACAC
>NZ_JAGMUE010000100.1:0-8961 GCF_019049165.1 Streptomyces sp. AC627_RSS907 | reverse complement strand
CCCGCGTCGAACCACACCACCTGCACCATCACACCCGACTCCGGCGCCAACCGCGCCACCGCCGCACGCGCCTCCCCCACCACACCGGCATCGGCATCGGCATCGGCATCGGCGAGAGACACCCGGCGCACACACCGGGCGGCGTCCACCGAACCCCGCTCCCCCACCTCCAACGCCCAGTCCTCGGACACCCGCAGCCGCAGCACGTCATGGTGGTCCAGCAGCGCCTGCACCGCCGCCGTCAGCCGCTCCTCCCCCAGCCCGCCCGGCACCCGGAGCAGCACCGACTGCTGGAAACCCTCCGCCGTGCCCCGCCACTCCCGCAGCCAGCGCATCACCGGAGTCGCCTCCACCGGACCCGCGCCGTCGTCCTCGACGGCGTCCGCCGCCTCCTCGCCCGCGGTGCGGCAGACCTCCGCCAGCGCGGCCGGTGTCCGGTGCTCGAAGATCTCGCGCGGGGTGAGGACCAGACCGGCCCGCCGCGCCCGGCTGACCAGCTGGATCGACATGATGCTGTCCCCGCCCAGCGCGAAGAACCCCTCGTCCGCGCCGACCCGCTCCACGCCCAGCACGTCGGCGAAGAGCGCGCAGAGGGTCCGCTCCACGGGAGTGCGCGGTGCCCGTCCCCCGCCCGTCGTGCCGGCGAAGCCGGGCACGGGCAGGGCCGCGCGGTCGAGCTTGGCGTTCGCGGTCAGCGGCAGCGCGTCGAGCAGCAGGATGTCGGAGGGGACCATGTACTCCGGCAGCCGTTCGGCGAGGCTCGCCCGGAGCGTGCCGGGGTCGGGCCGGCGTCCCGGTTCGGGCACGACGTAGCCGACGAGGTGCTTGCCGCCGGAGGGCGCCCGCTGCACGAGGACCACGGCGTCGGCGACCTCGTCCTGTGCGCCGAGTACGCCCTCGATCTCGCCGAGTTCGATGCGGAAGCCGCGGATCTTGACCTGGTGGTCGGCCCGCCCGAGGAACTCCAGCACTCCGTCCGGGGTCCAGCGCACCAGGTCGCCCGTGCGGTACATACGGGTACCGGCCGGACCGAACGGATCGGCGACGAACCGCTCCGCGGTCAGCGCGGACCGGTGTGCGTAGCCGCGGGCCAGCGCGTCACCGGCGATGTACAGCTCACCCGGCGCACCGGGCGGCACCGGCCGCAGCCGGCCGTCGAGCGCGTAGGCCCGCATGCCGTCCCGGGAGCGCCCGATGGGGACGCTGCCCGGCACCCGGGCCGCGTCCCTCATGGTGTGCTGGGTGGCGAACAGGGTGATCTCGGTCGGGCCGTAGATGTCGGTGACGTCGGTGTCCGGGCACGCGTTCAGGACGCGCCGCACGGACGCCGACGAGACCACGTCCCCTCCGGTCAGCACCTCCCCGACCCCCTCCAGGCAGCCGGGGTCCTCCTCCGCGACCACCCGGAACAGTCCGGCGGTGAGCAGCAGCGAGGTCACGCCGTGCGTGCGGACCGTACGGGCGATGGTGGGTACGTCGAGGTCGCCGGGTGGTGCGACGACGACCTCACCGCCGTTCAGCAGGGGCATCCACAGTTCGTAGGTGGACGGGTCGAAGCCGTACGGCGAGTGCAGCAGCACCCGGTGCGGGACCCGGCCGGCACGAGGGGCGGCACCGGGGTTCCAGCGGCGGTCGGTGGCCAGGCTCACCACTCCGCGGTGGGTGATCTCCACGCCCTTCGGCTCGCCCGTGGAGCCGGACGTGAACATCACGTAGGCGGCGCTGTCCGGCAGGACCCGCACGGCGGGGGCCCGGACGGGGAGCTCCTGCGGACGGTCGTCGCCACCGGCCGGGACCGGGACCTCGTGCTCGATTCCGGGCAGGGCGCCGGTGGTCGTGCCACCGTCGGTGACCACGACACGGCACCCGGCCAGTCGTGTCATCGAGGCGAGCCGGGCCCCCGGCAGTCTTCCGTCGAGGGGCACGTAGACCGCTCCGGCCTTCAGCACGCCGAGGACCGCCGTCACGACGTCCGGTGAACGCTCCATCAGCAGGGCGACGCGCTCCTCCGGCCGCACCCCCAGGGAGACCAGCCGCGCCGCGAGGCGGTCCGCCCGCTCGTCGAGTTCCCGGTACGTCCGCACACCGCCGTCCCAGCGGACGGCCACGGCCTCCGGCGTACGCGCCGCCTGCGCCGCGAACGCCTCGACGACGCTCGTCGCGGCCTTCGTCGTGTCCGCGTCGGCGTCGTTCCAGTCGGTGAGGATGCGGTGCCGCTCCTCGGCGGTGAGGACCTCGACGGAACCTGACGGGCGGGCGGGGTCGTCGGCGAGCGTCCGCAGCAGCGTGCGGAACCGGTCGGTGAGCGTGCGTGCGGCCTCCTCGGTGAGGAGGTGCGGCATGTAGTGGAGCCGCAGCCACAGCGCGTCGTCGCGGAGTCCGGCGGCGAGGGTCACCGGGTAGTGGGTCGCGTCGTGGACCTTCGAGCCGTTGACGGCGAGACCCGAGGACGGGACGGACCCTTCGGCGACCGGGTAGTTCTCGAAGACGACGAGGCTGTCGAAAAGCCGCGGCAGACCGGACAGCCTGGTGATCCGGCTCAGACCGATGTGCTGGTGGGCCATCAGCCTCGACTGGGCGGTCTGGACGCGCAGCAGGAGGTCGGCCAGTCGCTCGGCCGGGTCGAGGACGACCCGGACCGGGAGGGTGTTGATGAACAGGCCCGCCATGGACTCGATGCCGGGTATCTCCGGCGGCCGGCCGGAGACCGTCGTGCCGAAGACGACGTCGTCACGGCCGGTCAGCCGGGACAGCAGCAGCGCCCAGGCGCCCTGCACCAGGGTGTTGACCGTCAGGCCCCGGTCCCGCGCCAGCCGGCGCAGTGCCGTCACGGTCGGTGCGGGAAGGTCCGCTTCGATCCTGGCGGGGACGCCCGGTGCCCCGGTGACGGCGGCCGGGGTGTCCGGAGCCAGGAGCGTCGGCTCCTCCACCCCGTGGAGTTCGTCCGCCCAGGCCCGCTCGGCCGCCCTTCCGTCCTGTGCGGCGAGCCAGGCGAGGTAGTCGCTGTAGGGGGTGGACGGCGGCAGGTCCGCGCCGGTGCCGCCGGCGGCGGCGTACAGGGTGAACAGTTCCTTCGCGAGGACGGGGACCGACCAGCCGTCGAAGAGGATGTGGTGGTTGGTCAGGAGGAGACGGTGCCGGGTGTCGCTCAGGGCCACGACGGTGAGGCGCATGAGCGGTGCCCGCGCCGGGTCGAGGCGCTTCGCGCGCTCCTCGGCGGCGATCCGGCCGGCTTCCGCCTCCGCGTCCGCCTCGGGCAGGGCGCGCAGATCGACGGTTCGCCAGGGGAGTCCGGGGTCGCGGACGACCACCTGGACGGGCACGCCGGCGACGTCGGGCACGAACCCGGCGCGCAGGTTGGCGTGCCGGCGCAGCAGCGCCGTCCATGCCTCGCGCAGGACCGACGCGTCCAGGGGACCGGCCAGGTCCAGTTCGACCTGGGCGGTGTAGACGTCGGTGCCCTCGTGGTCGTAGTGGGCGTGGAAGAGCAGGCCCTCCTGGAGCGGGGAGAGCGGGAGGACGTCCTCCAGGCCGGGATACACGGCCTCCAGGGCCTCCACCTGCTCCTGGGTGAGGGCGGGTACGAGGGGGAAGTCGGACGGCGTGTGGCCGCCCGCCCCGGCGTCCGTGCCCGCGAGGGCCTCCAGCGCCCGCAGCCACCGCTCGGCCAGCTCCCGCACCTCCGCCTCGTCCAGCAGACCGCCCGCCCAGGAGAACGTCGCCGACAGCACCGGGCCCTCGGGGCCGTCCTTCGCGATGGCGTTGATCTCGAGCGCGTGCGGCAGTGCCGTCACCGGGCCGTCGAGTCCGCCCGGCCGGTCGAGCGGAGTCCAGTCGGCCGAGGACACCGAGCCCGTGCGGCCCAGGTAGTTGAAGCCGATCTGCGGCTCGGCGAGGGCCGCGAGGGCGGGCGCGGTGTCGGCGTTGAGGTGGCGCAGCAGGCCGTACCCGAAGCCATCGCCGGGTACCGCACGCAGCTTTTCCTTGACCCGCTTGACGGCGTTCGCGGGGTCGTCCCCGCAGACGGTGACGTCGAGCCGTACGGGATGGATGCGGGTGAACCAGCCGACGGTGCGGGAGAGGTCCGCCTCGGCATCAGGGTGGTCGCCGTCGCGGCCGTGGCGCTCCAGGTCGACCAGCACCCCGCCGTCGGCGTCCACGCCCCGCGCCTCGCGCCACTGGCGCACCGCGAGCGCCAGCGCGCCCAGCAGCACGTCGTCGACGCCGCCGTGGAAGGCGGCCGGGACCGAGGAGAGCAGCGGTGCCGTGTGCGTCCCCGGCAGCGTCACCGTCAGGTGTCTGGCGGTGGCGGTGGTGACCCGCGACCGGTCCAGCGCGCGACGGCCGAGCGGGAGTTCGTCCGTGTCCAGCAGGTGCGTCCAGTAGGGAAGTTCCTCCAGCAGCGCCGGGTCCTGCGCCCGCTCACCCAGCAGCCCCGCCCAACGCCGGAACGACGTACCCACCGGATCCAGCTCCACCGGCTCACCGGCCGCCACCGACTCCCACGCCTGCCGCAGATCCGGCAACAGAACGCGCCACGACACCCCGTCCACCGCCAGATGATGCACCACCACCAACAGCCGGCCCGAGGCCTCCACCCCCGCGTCGAACCACACCACCTGCACCATCACACCCGACTCCGGCGCCAACCGCGCCACCGCCGCACGCGCCTCCCCCACCACACCAGCATCAGCATCAGCATCGGCATCGGCATCGGCATCGGCATCGGCATCGGCGAGAGACACCCGGCGCACACACCGGGCGGCGTCCACCGAACCCCGCTCCCTCACCTCCAACGCCCAGTCCTCGGACACCCGCAGCCGCAGCACGTCATGGTGGTCCAGCAGCGCCTGCACCGCCGCCGTCAGCCGCTCCTCCCCCAGCCCGCCCGGCACCCGCAGGAACACCGACTGCTGGAAACCCTCCGCCGTGCCCCGCCACTCCCGCAGCCAGCGCATCACCGGAGTCGCCTCCACCGGACCCGTACCGTCGTCCTCCGCCGTGGTGGCGGGGCCGTCGACGTCGCGACACACGTGTGCCAGTGCGGCGGGGTTCTGCCGCTCGAAGACGTCGCGCGGGGTGAGGACCAGACCGGCCCGCCGCGCCCGGCTGACCAGCTGGATCGACATGATGCTGTCCCCGCCCAGCGCGAAGAACCCGTCGTCCGCGCCGACCCGCTCCACGCCCAGCACGTCGGCGAAGAGCGCGCAGAGCAGCCGCTCCCGTTCCGTGCGGGGTTCCCTGCCGCCGCCCGCGCCCTCCGGCTGCGGCACCGGGAGGGCGGTGCGGTCCAGCTTCCCGTGCCGGGTCAGGGGCAGCGCGTCCAGGACCAGCAGGGTGCTCGGGAGCGCGTACTCCGGCAGCCGCTCGGCGATCAGGGCACGCAGCCGGTCGGTGTCGAGGGTGCGGCCCGGTTCGGGCACGACATAGCCGGCCAGGTGCTTGGCTCCGGTGGGCGCCCGGTGCACCAGGACGACGGAGTCGGTCACGCCGTCCTGGTCGCCGAGGGCCGCCTCGATCTCGCCGAGTTCGATGCGGAAGCCGCGGATCTTGACCTGGTGGTCGGCCCGCCCGAGGAACTCCAGCACTCCGTCCGGGGTCCAGCGCACCAGGTCGCCCGTGCGGTACATACGGGTACCGGCCGGACCGAACGGATCGGCGACGAACCGCTCCGCCGTCTGCGCGAACCAGTTCAGGTAGCCGCGGGCCAGCGCGTCACCGGCGATGTACAGCTCACCCGGCGCACCGGGCGGCACCGGCCGCAGCCGGCCGTCGAGCACATAGGCCCGCATGCCGTCCCGGGAACGGCCGATCGGCACGGCCGACGGCACCGAACGCCGGTCGGCCATGGTGTGGGCGGTGGCGTACACGGTGATCTCGGTCGGGCCGTAGGCGTCGGTGACCACGGTGCCGGGGCAGTGCTCCAGCACCCGGCGGACGGTGGCGGCCGTGACGACGTCACCGCCGACCATCACCTCGCGGACGCCGGCGAGGCAGCCCGGGTCCTCTTCGGCCACCACGCGGAAGAGCCCGGCCGTCAGCAGGAGCAGGGTGACCTCGTGCTCGCGGACCGCCCGGGCGATGGCCGCCACGTCGGGCTCGCCGGGCGGGGCCACCACGACCTCCCCGCCGTTCAGCAGGGGCGTCCACAGCTCGCAGGTGGACGGGTCGAAGCCGTACGGCGAGTGCAGCAGCGTCCGGACGGGGCGATCGGTCGCCGTCCTCGTCCAGTGACGGTCCGTGGCCAGGCTCACCACACCGCGGTGGGTGGCCGTCACGCCCTTCGGCTCGCCGGTGCTGCCCGACGTGAACATCACGTAGGCGGCGTTGTCCGGCTGGGGGCGCGCCACGGGAGGTACGGCGGCCGGGTCCTGTCGCGGGTCGTCGTCGGTCACCGCGAGGAAGTGGGCGGCCCGGGGCAGCAGGCCGGGCGCCGTGCCCCGGTGGGTCTCGTCGGTGACGACCACCGACGCCCCGGTCTGCCGCAGCATCTCGTCCAGCCTGGTCCGGGGCAGGTCGGGGGCGAGGGGCACGTAGGCCGCTCCGGCCTTCAGCACGCCCAGGATCGCCGTCACGATCTCCGGCGAACGCTCCATCAGCAGCGCGACCCGGTCCTCCGGACCGGTCCCCAGGGACAGCAGCCGCGCCGCGAGGCGGTCCGCCCGCTCGTCGAGTTCCCGGTACGTCCGCACACCGCCGTCCCAGCGGACCGCCACGGCCTCCGGCGTACGCGCCACCTGTGCCGCGAACGCCTCGACGAGGCTCGCGGCGGGCTCCGCCGAGTCCGCGTCGGCGTCGTTCCAGTCGGCCAGGATGCGGTGCCGCTCCTCCGGTGACAGCACGTCCACCGTGCCGACGGGCCGGTGGGGGTCCTCCACGAACGCCCGCAGCACCCGCACGAACCGGTCGGCCAGCACGCGTGCTTCGTCGTCGTCGAACGCGGCGGGCGCGTACTCGATGCGCAGGGACAGCCCCTGCTCGCGCGGTGCGGCGATCAGCATGAGCCGGTAGTGGGCGGCCTCACGGGTCTCCGCGCGGGTGAGGGTGAGGGAGGTACCGGTGAGGGCCGTGGCCCTCTCGTCGACCGGATAGTTCTCGTAGACCATGGCCGAGTCGAACAGCCGGGGCAGGCCTGCGAGGCTCTGGATGTCGCTCAGCCCGAGGTACTGGTGGGCCATCAGCCCGGCCTGCTCGTCCTGGAGACCGCGCAGCAGTTCCTCGAGGGTCCGGTCCTGGTCCAGCCGCGCCCTGACGGGCAGGGTGTTGATGAACAGGCCCGCCATGGTCTCGATGCCGGGTACCTCCGGCGGACGGCCGGACACCGTCGTGCCGAAGACCACGTCGTCACGGCCGGTCAGCCGGGACAGCAGCAGCGCCCAGGCGCCCTGGAGGACCGTGTTGACGGTGAGTCCGCGGGACCTGGCCCACGTGACGAGGCGGGTGGCGAGGCCCTCGGGGAGCTCGGGGTGCACCCGTCCGGGGCGAGCGGCCGGCGCCGGCCGGTCGGAGGCGGCGGGGGCGACGAGCGTGGGCTCGTCCACCCCGTCCAGGGCCCGGGCCCAGGCGGCGTGCGCGGCGTCGCGGTCCTGCGCGGCCAGCCAGCGCAGGTAGTCGCCGTAGGGGGCGGGCCGGGGCAGCGTGGCCGCCGTTCCCCCGGCCGCGTACAGGGCGAACAGATCACGGGCCAGGACGGGCACCGACCAGCCGTCCAGCAGGAGGTGATGGTGCGTCAGGACGAGTCGGTGGCGTTTGTCGCCGAGGCGGAGCAGCGCGGCCCGCAGCAGGGGCGGGCGCGCCGGGTCGAAGCGCTCGGCGAGCTGAGCGTCCGCGATCCGGTCGCACTCCGCGGCCCGCTCGGTGTCGGGCAGGGCGCTCAGGTCGGCCGTCAGCCACGGGAGTGCGGGATCGCGGGCGATCACCTGGACGGGGGTGTCCGCGATGTCGTGGACGAACGCGGCCCGCAGGTTGGCGTGCCGGGCCAGCAGCGCCGTGCAGGCGGCCCTGAGCGCGTCCGCGTCGAGCGGGCCTTCGAGGTCCAGGCAGAGCTGCGGGGTGTAGACGTCGCTCTCGCCGCCGTCGTAGACGGCGTGGAAGAGCAGGCCCTGCTGGAGCGGGGAGAGCGGGAGGACGTCCTCCAGGCCGGGGTACGCGGCCTCCAGGGCCTCCACCTGCTCCTGGGTGAGGGAGGGTACGAGGGGGAAGTCGGACGGCGTGTGGCCGCCGGCCCCGGCGCCCGTGCCCGCGAGGGCCTCCAGCGCCCGCAGCCACCGCTCGGCCAGCTCCCGCACTTCCGCCTCGTCCAGCAGACCGCCGGCCCAGGAGAACGTCGCCGACAGCACCGGGCCCTCGGGGCCGTCCTTCGCGATGGCGTTGACGTCGAGCGCGTGCAGCAGCGGGGTGGCGGGATCGGTGCCGGCGCCCAGTCCGTGCGCGTCGTCGGCCACCGTCCATTCGGCGCGTCCGTCGGCAGGTCCGTTGGCAGGTCCGTCGGTGCTTCCGGACGGGGACGAGGCCCGGGCGTCCAGGAACGTGGTCGTACGGCCGAGGTAGTTGAAGCCGATCTGCGGCCGGGCGCAGTGCATCAGGAGCGGGGCCGTCTGCGGGTTGAGGTAGCGCAGCAAGCCGTGGCCGAAGCCCTGGCCCGGCACCCGGCCGAGCTGCTCCTTGGCCTGCTTGGCGGCGTCCACGGGATCGTCGCCCCTGACGTCGAGCCGTACGGGATGGACGCGGGTGAACCAGCCCACCGTGCGGGAGAGGTCCACGTCCGGCCGGTCGGTGTCGCGGCCATGGCCCTCCAGGTCGACCAGCACACCGCCGTCGGCGTCCACGCCCCGCGCCTCGCGCCACTGCCGCACCGCGAACGCCAGCGCACCCAGCAGCACGTCATCGACCCCGCCGTGAAAGGCGGCCGGAACCGAGGAGAGCAGCGGTGCCGTGTGCGTCCCCGGCAGCGTCACCGTG
>NZ_JAGMUE010000978.1:0-575 GCF_019049165.1 Streptomyces sp. AC627_RSS907 | reverse complement strand
GCTCTGTATGGCGGGGGGCCTCGGGGAGGCGGTCCAGATCCTCCGCGAACCAGCCTTCCGCGCGCGGCGGGCGCATCCAGTCGGGCAGTGCGGTCATGGTCCAACCGTAGCGGGCCCGCCCGCTCCCGAATTCGTATTGCATCGATCAGTCCAAAACCTGCTACGGTAATCGCATGGCCCGGCCGAGGACATTCGACGAGGAGCGGGCCCTGGACGCGGCTGTCTGGGCGTTCTGGGTGAAGGGGTATGAGGCCACCTCCACCCAGGACCTCTGTAGTGCCACGGGTCTGGGGCGGAGCAGCATCTACAACACCTTCAGTAGCAAGCATGAACTCTTCACGCGGGCGCTGGCGCGGTACATGGACGTCATGACCGCCGGGCAGGTGGCCGTTCTGGAGCAGGTCGAGCGGCCGGCCATGGAGCGGTTGCGGGCGTTGTTCGACGTGGTGATCGACGGCGAGTTCGAGCGGCGGGTCGAGGGGCGCAGCGTCGGGTGCCTCACGGTGAACACCACCGTCGAGATCGCCGGTCGTGATCCGGAGGTCGCGGCGCTGTTGGCGCGGGACCTGGAACGG
>NZ_JAGMUE010000977.1:0-694 GCF_019049165.1 Streptomyces sp. AC627_RSS907 | reverse complement strand
GGCCTGATCGGCGCGGCCTCGGGGGCTGCGCTGGAGGCGGTGCAGGACGCTGGCGGTGTTGGAGCCGTCGCGGTGCAGGAACTCGCCGGAGTCCGGCGTCTGCGGCTGACGCATCACGTCCGGGTTGAGGCTGAACACGCTGATGCCGGCGAGGCCGTCGTACACGGGCCGGAACGCGTCGAGGCCGGCGGCCGTGACGAGCGCGAGGCGGTAGTCGCTGACCGGGGGCATGACGGCCTCCGTCGTGTGCGTCACCTTGCCCCGCACCACGCGGAAGCTGGCAGTCGGCTGCCCTGCCTGCTCCGGGGGGCGTGTGCCGGGCCAGACGTCGCAGTGCTCGCGGGTGATCCGGAAGCCCTCGTCCTGCGACGCGGCCACCTCGAAACCGTACTCACCGTGGCACTCCGGGGCCCGGAACTCCAGGTCGATGGAGAAGTGCGTCGGGTGCCGGGCGGACCTGCGGCACACCTCCGTCGCCCCGCCGCGGCTGCGGAGGGCCTGGTCGAGTGAGGTCTGCAAGGACTCGGAGAGGAGCCGCAACGCGTCGAGGAAGTTGCTCTTGCCCGCCCCGTTCGGGCCGACGAGGAGCAGCAGCGGGCCCAGCTCGACGTCCGCCGCCGCGATGCTCCGGTAGTGCCGGAGCCGGACGCGGGTGAGAGAGAAGTAGTTGTCCGACATGCGATCAGTCTGGCAG
>NZ_JAGMUE010000976.1:0-627 GCF_019049165.1 Streptomyces sp. AC627_RSS907 | reverse complement strand
TCGGTCAGCCCCGCCGGATCGACGGGCCCGGCCGGATCGGCCGTGGCGGCCGGTTCGGGGTCGTTGGGGCGCCTCATCCCTCCCCCTCCGTCGTGGCACCGGCGCGCCGTGGGGCACGGGCCGCGGCACGGGGCCGCGAGGGCGACGGTGGCAGGAACAGCGAGCGCGCGCCGGGTCGCGCCGGGCGGGGTGCCCCCCACTCCCCCGTCCGGCGTGGCCCGACACGCCGTGGCCCCTGGCGCGGGGCGACTTCCGGCCCCGGTGCGGGGCGGCTACGTCGTACGGCGGTCGCGGAGCGGTGCCGGGGCGGCCGGCCGGCGCCCGGCGCGTACGGAGCACGCGCGCGGGGCCGGTCCGGTCGGGCGTCACGGGCGGGCGGCGCCGGCCGGGGGTCGTCGGCCGGCGCCGCCGCCGGTGGCGTCAGCGCCCGTGAGGCGCCGTCCCGTGCGGGAAGACCACCTGGGCCGAGCCGCCGCCGCGCCGGTTCGTCTCGGCCGCGGCCAACCAACGCCCGTCGGGCAGGCGTTGGACGGCGGTGGCGGCGCCGATCTCCCGGTTCTTGGTGAACCGGTGCCCGAGCGCTTCGAGTTCGGCCCGCAGGGGGCTGTTCCACAGGCCGGGTTCCAG
>NZ_JAGMUE010000975.1:0-669 GCF_019049165.1 Streptomyces sp. AC627_RSS907 | reverse complement strand
CCTCCAACTCGATCAGGCAGAAACGATCCGTCCTGGTCAGGACGAGCGATCGATGGGTCGGCTTGACCATATGGTTTTCTGATCCCGGAGGACATGTCCATGGCGCTCACTGTCACGCGATCGACATGCGCCATACGGAGGACACACCTGTCACACGTTGGCGGAACACTCCCGTCACACCGGCCGGAGCCGGCCCGTCGCCCTCTTCTGTCCGCCCGGCCACTCGCGCTACCGTCCGCCCGTGCGAAAACGAGCGCGGGGCACCCGCATCCAGTGGACGACGCTCATATTGGCGGTCGTGACCGCCCTGATGGCCTCCCTCGCGGCCCCGGCCGCCGCACACGGCGGCCGGGGCCGGGACGGCACGGTCCGTGACGGGCTGAGCCGGCCGGTCTACTCCTACGCCGACGCGATACGCGAGTCCGTGTGGGTGGACACCGGACTCGACCTGGACCGCGACGGCAGACCCGACCGGGTGGCGGCCGACATCGTGCGCCCGAGCGAACCCGCCCGCAGGGGCGGCAAGGTGCCCGTCGTCATGGACGCGAGCCCCTACTACTCCTGCTGCGGGCGCGGCAACGAGCCGCAGAAGAAGACCTACGACAGCGCGGGCAGGCCCGTGCAGTTCCCGCTGCACTACGACAACTACTTCGTGCCGCGCGGCTACGC
>NZ_JAGMUE010000974.1:0-615 GCF_019049165.1 Streptomyces sp. AC627_RSS907 | reverse complement strand
AGCAAGTACAACTGGCGACCGGGCCGAAGTGGCAGTATAAGTGCCAGTTCTGCGCCAACGAATACGGCCCCGAGCACAGTTGGCAGTTCGACATCAATATCGATTTGGACCATATCATGCCCTGGTCCGAACTGATGCGCAACCGTGGCGCCTATCCGGGTTTTCCTACATTGCAAGGCGTTCCGGATTGGGATAACGCGAACGATGTTCAACGGATGTATAACGACTTAGACAATTTGCGCTTGAGTTGCCCTGGTCACAATCGAACAAGGGGGAGCAACATGTACTTTGATATCAAGAATGCCATGAATCTGAACAGGATTTTAAGTTAGCTTGATCATTAACCTCGCTGCTGTTTGCGGCGGACATTCTCGGTGAGGGTTTCGATTTTTTTCACGGTTTTCCCGGGCTCGTGACGTGGGGCTGGCCTGCGGTTCTTCCTCGCCGTCGCCCGCGACCACCGGATCGCCACCCGCGGCGGAACGGTCCGCGCCGACCACCTCGCGGAGAGGATTCCCAGACGGGCCTGGCAGAAGCTCTCCGCCGGAGCAGGCTCCAAGGGCGACCGTCACTACGACTGGGCCTTGGCCGCGATCGATGAAGACCGGCCGGGCC
>NZ_JAGMUE010000973.1:0-706 GCF_019049165.1 Streptomyces sp. AC627_RSS907 | reverse complement strand
TGATCACCAGTTACTCACGCGTGACGCGTGACGGTGCGGAGGGCCGATGAAGGCGGACTTTTGGCCCCGGCACTGGGGACAGCAGCACGGGGGATATGTGGCGGGGTGCCTGGGCGGGGGACCTGGTTTGTCCTGTGGGGCGGAGTCGGATGAGTGCGGCGCCGCCGCTGACGTGGACGGGTGGATGATCCGGCACGCGACTCAGACGGGCCACCAGCGCTATCAGGTCAGCAGCTTCGCAGTGCACGACGTGCGCACCATGGCGCAACGCATCACCCGTACCGGGCTCGGTGCCACGGGACGACTGGCGCTGGTGCTCCTGCTCCAACGCGCTGACCGAGGGTGGGCACGCGTCCTCGCGCGATCCCTGGATCGTCTACAAGCAGCCGGCACTGCCTCACACCGGCGAGGAAGAAAGACACACCAGGACGCGTCGCGCTAGCTGCCACCCGCCCTCGCTCCTCGCCGTATATGCGAGCAGTCAAGCCGGAGCCGTGAGCACGTTATGGGTCGTCGGGATACCAGTCCCGTCCGCATATTTGCCCAGGGGAGGGGCGTGCGGGCGGGACTTCATGCTCGTGGCATTCAGCAAAATGCCCCGTTCGGCCAAGTACCGGGCGGGGCTCTGTCGTTGGCGCTGACGTGCGCGTATGCTCAGAACTGGTAGTCAGGAGTGTTGGGGTCGGCGAGCACGACCCAACCCCAG
>NZ_JAGMUE010000972.1:0-701 GCF_019049165.1 Streptomyces sp. AC627_RSS907 | reverse complement strand
CCGTAAGCCCACGCCCGAGCTGATCACCGTGCCCGGACGGCTGCGCGGCACCATCAAGGCCGCCGAGCAGATCCTGGAGCGCACCAAGGCCGACTGCGTCGTCGGCTTCGGTGGCTACGTCGCGCTGCCCGGCTACCTCGCCGCCAAGCGCCTCGGCGTGCCGATCATCGTCCACGAGGCCAACGCCCGTCCCGGCCTGGCCAACAAGATCGGTTCCCGGTACGCGAAGTTCGTCGCGGTCAGCACCCCGGACAGCAAGCTGCGCAACGCGCACTACGTGGGCATCCCGCTGCGCCGCACCATCGCGACGCTCGACCGGGCCCGGGTCAGGCCCGAGGCCCGCGCCGCGTTCGGCCTCGACCCGGGCCTGCCGACCCTGCTGGTCTCCGGCGGCTCGCAGGGCGCCAGGCGGCTGAACGAGGTCGTGCAGTCCGTCGCGCCGTTCCTCCAGCGCGCCGGAATCCAGATCCTGCACGCGGTCGGCCCGAAGAACGAAATGCCGCGCGTCGACAACATGCCCGGAATGCCGCCCTACATCCCGGTACCGTACGTGGACCGGATGGACCTGGCGTACGCCGCGGCCGACATGATGCTCTGCCGCGCGGGCGCCATGACCGTGGCCGAACTCTCCGCCGTCGGGCTGCCGGCCGCCTTCGTCCCGTTGCCGATCGGCAACGGCGAACAGCGGCTGAACGCCCAAC
>NZ_JAGMUE010000971.1:0-612 GCF_019049165.1 Streptomyces sp. AC627_RSS907 | reverse complement strand
GTCGAGCCACTACCCGACGCAGCGCACCCGCGCTACGGACGGTAGTCGCTCACGGGTCACGGGCGGTACACCTCCATCAAGGCGGCGTACCGCCCGTACCCTTGCAGTATCCGTCGGCATCAAATAGTGGGTGCCGAAGACTGGAGGCAACACCTCATGCTGATCGCTCAGCGTCCCTCTCTGACCGAAGAGGTCGTCGACGAGTACCGCTCCCGGTTCGTGATCGAGCCGCTGGAGCCGGGCTTCGGCTACACCCTCGGTAACTCCCTGCGTCGTACGCTCCTCTCCTCGATCCCCGGTGCGGCGGTCACGTCCATCCGGATCGACGGGGTCCTGCACGAGTTCACCACCGTGCCGGGCGTCAAGGAGGACGTCACCGACCTGATCCTCAACATCAAGCAGCTCGTCGTCTCCTCGGAGCACGACGAGCCGGTCGTGATGTACCTGCGCAAGCAGGGCCCCGGCCTGGTCACCGCCGCGGACATCGCCCCGCCGGCCGGCGTCGAGGTGCACAACCCGGACCTGGTCCTGGCCACCCTGAACGGCAAGGGCAAGCTGGAGATGGAGCTGACCGTCGAGCGCGGTCGCGGCTACGTCTCCGCCGTGCAGAAC
>NZ_JAGMUE010000970.1:0-552 GCF_019049165.1 Streptomyces sp. AC627_RSS907 | reverse complement strand
TGCTCGTACTGTCCGGCCTGGTTCCTGAGCAACAGGCCGAGGTTGAGCCGGACCTCACCGCGTACGACGTCGGGGAGATCGCCGTCGCGCACGATGCCCCGCAACAGCGCGACGGCCCTGCGGTAGGCGAGGCCCAACACCGCGACCCGGCTGAGCTGGACGGCGAACCTGGCCCGGTCGTCACCGCGCAGTCGCGGGTCGGACAGCAGCCCCTCCAGTATCTCCGCCGCGACAGCGGTGTCGCCGAGCTCACGGGCGGCGTCCACCGCCGCCTCGCTGTACCGCAACCAGGCATCGAGGTCGCCGACCTGCCGCGCGTGGTAGGCGAGTTGCACTAGCGGCGGCGGTTCGGCGTCGACGAGCACGGCCATCACACGGCGGTGCAGTCGGCGCCGGTCCAGGCTCGGCAGTGCGTCGTAGGCCGCCTGCTGGGCGAGGGAGTGCCGAAAGCCGTAGCGGTCACCCCCGAAGTCGTGGAGCACGCCCGCCAGCAGCGCCGCCCTGATCCCCCGGCCCGCGTCGATGCCGCTCGGGGGCCGGGGCGCCCGGGGG
>NZ_JAGMUE010000969.1:0-554 GCF_019049165.1 Streptomyces sp. AC627_RSS907 | reverse complement strand
GTGGTGGGCGACGCGCGGCCGTTCGTGGGCGCCATGATCACGCTGGACGAGGAGTTCCTGCCGCGCTGGGCGGCCGAGCGGGGCAGGCCCGCCGACGCACCCGCCGCCGAGCTGCGCTCCGACCCGGAGCTGCTGGCCGAGATCCAGCGCGCGGTCGACGACGGGAACGCGGCGGTCTCCAAGGCCGAGTCGGTGCGCAAGTTCCGCATCCTGGCCACCCAGTTCACCGAGGACTCCGGCCACGTGACGCCGTCCATGAAGCTCAAGCGAAACGTGGTGGCCAAGGACTTCGCGGACGAGATCGAGGCCATCTACCGCACCTGAGATCCGCCCCGTCCGGGCCCACGGCGGGCCGGACGCCCGCGTACCACCAGCGCGCCAACGGCCCGCGCCCCGCGCCAGCCCGGTCAGCGCAGCCCGGTCAGCCGGTCACAGCGGCCCGACCAGCCCGGCCGCAGCAGCTCCGCCGGGACAGCCCGATCAGCGCAGCCCGGTCAGAGCAGCTCGGTCAGGCGCTCGGCCAGCAGGTCCCAGCGCCAGCGCTGCTCCACCCA
>NZ_JAGMUE010000099.1:0-25419 GCF_019049165.1 Streptomyces sp. AC627_RSS907 | reverse complement strand
GCCCCGCTGCGGGCAGTCGTGCCGCTGGGGCGGCACGGGTGGGCGCAGCGGCACTTTGTAGCGCCGGGCCGCCCCGCGCCCCCCGCCCACACCCACGCCGGGTGCCAGCCCCACGCCCCGCCGCGCGCAGCGCCCCGCGCCCACACCCACGCCGGGTGCCAGCCCCCCCGCCCCGCCGCGCGCAGCGCCCCGCGTTACTCCTGCGCAGACTCCTCCGTGGAGGCCGGTGCCGTGGGCCGGAGCTTCAGCCAGGTCAGGAAGAACAGGCCCAGCACCAGCATCCCCAGCCCGGTCCACAGGTTGATGTTCACCCCCTGCGCCTTGTCGATCTCGTCGTCGGACGCCGTGAAGCCCGCGATCGTCACGATGACGCCGTAGACCACGAACAGCCCGCCGATGATCCGCCGGATGTCGAACAGCCGTGCGGCGGTGACGGACTTGGTCTCCAGCTCGGAGACCTCGGCCTGGACGTTCTTGTCGGAGTAGGAATCAGACATGCTCTCTCAATCCTCCCGCGGTCAGAACGAGAACGGGATGTAGCAGGCGGCGGCCAGTACGACCGCGCCCCAGCCGAGCAGCGCCGGCCTGCGGTACCACGCGTCGTCGCCCTTGGCGGGGGCCTCGGTCATGCCGGGGGACGTGGTGCCGTAGACCAGGCCCTGGAGTTCGGCGGTCGGCTTGGGCGCGGTGAACAGGGACACGGCGACCATGACGACCGCGCCGGCCACGAAGCCCGCGATCGCGGAGACGAAGTTGGCGCCCTGGTCGGAGGGGATGTCGATGATGCCCTGCTTGTAGATGACGAAGTAGTTCACCATCGCCGCGGTGGTGCCCGCGATCAGGCCCCAGAAGCCGGACTTCATGGACGCGCGCTTCCAGAACATGCCGATGATGAAGACCACGAACATCGGCACGTTGAAGAAGGAGAAGAGCGTTTGGAGGTAGCTCATGATGTTCGAGAAGGACGACGCCAGGAACGCCGTGCCGATCGAGGCCAGGACGCCGATGACCGTGATCAGGCGGCCGAAGCGGACGTAGTAGGCGTCCTCGCGGTCCTTCACGACGTACTTCGCCCAGATGTCGGTGGTGAAGACCGTGTTGAAGGACGACACGTTCGCCGCCATGCCCGCCATGAAGGCGGCGAGCAGGCCGGTCACCGCGATGCCGAGGACGCCGTTGGGCAGCAGTTGCTGCATCAGGTACGGGATCGCGTCGTTGTACTGGAGGTCCGAGCCGGGGGTGCCGATCTTCGGGACCAGGACCGCGGCGACCAGGCCCGGGATCATCACGACGAAGACGATGAAGATCTTCGGGAAGGCGGCGATGAGGGGGGTGCGCTGGGCCGCCGAGAGGTTCTTCGCCGACAGGGCGCGCTGCACCTCGGCGAAGTTCGTCGTCCAGTAGCCGAAGGAGAGGACGAAGCCGAGGCCGAGCACGATGGTCAGCCAGTTGGCGCCCAGCGGGTTGTCGCTGCCGATGCCCGTGCCGCCCCATGAGGTCATGAAGTCGGCGCCGCGGGTCTGGGTGAGGGAGTCGGACAGGCCGTCCCAGCCGCCGACCTTCTTCAGGCCCAGGACGGTGATCGGGATGAGGCCGGCCAGGATCACGAAGAACTGGAGGACCTCGTTGTAGATCGCCGAGGACAGGCCGCCCAGGGTGATGTACGCCAGGACGAAGAAGCCGGCGACCACGATGGCCACCCACTCCGGCCAGCCCAGCAGCGCCTCGACGACGATCGCGAGGGCGTAGAGGTTCACGCCGGCGATCAGGATGGCGGCGAAGGCGAACAGGACGGAACTGAGCAGGTGCGCCGCCCTGTCGAAGCGGAGGAGGAGGAACTCCGGGACCGAGCGGACCTTGGAGCCGTAGTAGAACGGCATCATCACCAGGCCGAGGAAGACCATCGCCGGGATGGCGCCGATCCAGTACCAGTGGGTCGTGTAGACGCCGTACTGGGCGCTGTTGGCGGCCATGCCGAGGATCTCGGTGGCGCCCAGGTTGGCCGCGACGAAGGCGAGACCGGTGACCCAGGCGGGCAGCGAGCGGCCGGACAGGAAGAAGTCGAGGCTGGTCTTGACCGAACGGCGGGCGGCGAAGCCGATGCCGAGCACGACGACGAAGTAGATCCCGAGGATCGAGTAGTCGAGCCAGTTGGTGGGGAGTCGAAGCTCCGCGGCTAGATATGTGGGGGTATGCATACGAACTCGCTTCGTTGCGCGAACTGATCCGAGCGGAACCTACGCCTCCGCGTTCAGTAATTGAACACTTCTGGTGATGTTCTTTGTTTGATTGTGATGATCGGCCTGCTGGTGAGTTGTGATGTGTTATGTTTGATTGTGTTGGGTGATTGGGTGTGGGTGTAGAGGAGTACGGCAGTGAAGAAGACCTCGACCCGGCTGGCCGACGGTCGCGAGCTCGTCTACTACGACCTGCGCGACGACACGGTGCGGGACGCCGTGGACCGCCGTCCGCTGGAGCGGACCGTCACCACCTCCGAGGTCCGCCGCGACCCCCTGCTCGGCGACTCGGTCGCCATCGCCTCGCACCGCCAGGGCCGCACCTACCACCCGCCCGCCGACGAGTGCCCCCTGTGCCCCTCGCAGGGTGAGCGGCTGAGCGAGATCCCGGACTCGTCGTACGACGTGGTGGTCTTCGAGAACCGTTTCCCCTCGCTGGCCGGCGACTCCGGCCGCTGCGAGGTCGTCTGCTTCACCTCCGACCACAACGCCTCCTTCGCCGACCTGAGCGACGAGCAGGCCCGCCTCGTGCTCGACGCCTGGACCGATCGCACCGCGGAGCTGTCGCACCTGCCCTCCGTGGAACAGGTGTTCTGCTTCGAGAACCGGGGCGCGGAGATCGGCGTGACGCTCGGTCACCCGCACGGACAGATCTACGCCTACCCCTTCACCACCCCCCGCACCGCCCTGATGCTCCGTTCGCTGGCCGCGCACAAGGACGCGACGGGCGGGGAGAACCTCTTCGACGCCGTCCTGGACGAGGAGATGGCCGGTGAGCGCGTCGTTCTGGAGGGCGAGCACTGGGTGGCCTTCGTGCCGTACGCCGCGCACTGGCCGTACGAGGTGCACCTCTACCCGAAGCGGCGGGTGCCCGACCTGCTCGGGCTCGACGAGGCGGCGCGCACAGAGTTCCCCAAGGTCTACCTGGAACTGTTGCGGCGGTTCGACCGGATCTTCGGGGAGGGTGAGCCTCCGACGCCCTACATCGCCGCCTGGCACCAGGCGCCGTTCGGGCAGCTGGAGGACTTCGAGGGCGTGACGCGGGACGACTTCGCGCTGCACCTCGAGCTTTTCACCATCCGCCGCACGTCAGGCAAGCTGAAGTTCCTCGCGGGTTCCGAGTCCGGCATGAACGTGTTCATCAACGACGTGCCGCCGGAGCGCGCGGCCGAGCGACTGCGAGAGGTAGCGAGTTCATGAGCGGGAAGTACCTGGTGACGGGCGGTGCGGGCTACGTCGGCAGCGTGGTCGCCCAGCATCTGGTCGAGGCCGGCCACGAGGTCGTCGTCCTCGACAACCTCTCCACGGGATTCCGTGAGGGCGTGCCGGCGGGTGCCTCCTTCATCGAGGGCGACATCCGTGACGCCGCCAAATGGCTGGACTCCTCGTACGACGCCGTCCTGCACTTCGCCGCCTTCTCACAGGTCGGCGAGTCGGTCGTGAAGCCCGAGAAGTACTGGGACAACAACGTCGGCGGGACCATGGCCCTGCTGGAGGCCATGCGTACGGCGGACGTGCGCCGGCTCGTCTTCTCCTCCACGGCGGCGACGTACGGGGAGCCCGAGCAGGTCCCGATCGTCGAGTCGGCGCCGACGAGGCCCACGAACCCGTACGGCGCCTCGAAGCTCGCAGTCGATCACATGATCACCGGTGAGACCGCGGCCCACGGACTGGGCGCGGTCTCGCTGCGCTACTTCAACGTCGCGGGTGCCTACGGGGAGTACGGCGAGCGCCACGACCCCGAGTCGCACCTGATCCCGCTGGTCCTCCAGGTGGCGCAGGGCAGGCGTGAAGCCATCTCCGTCTTCGGCGACGACTACCCGACGCCGGACGGCACCTGCGTCCGCGACTACATCCACGTCGCCGACCTGGCCGAGGCCCACCTGCTGGCCCTGGAGGCGGCCGTCCCCGGCGAGCACCTCATCTGCAACCTGGGCAACGGGAACGGCTTCTCCGTCCGCGAGGTCGTCGAGACCGTCCGCCGGGTGACGGGCCACCCGATCCCCGAGGTCGTGGCCCCCCGCCGGGGCGGTGACCCGGCGGTCCTGGTGGCGTCGGCCGGCACGGCGCGGGAGAAACTGGGCTGGAACCCGTCCCGCGCGGACCTCGCGGGGATCGTCGCGGACGCGTGGGAGTTCGCGCAGCGGCGCGCGAACCAGGACTGAACGGAAGGGCGAGGGGACAGGGCATGGACGAGGCTGTCGCAGGAGCGGTCGGCGAGCGGTTCCGGGAGCTGTACGGGGCGGACCCGCAGGGGGTGTGGGCGGCGCCGGGCCGGGTGAACCTCATCGGCGAACACACCGACTACAACGACGGCTTCGTCATGCCGTTCGCCCTGCCGCACACCGCGGTCGCGGCGGTCTCCCGGCGCGACGACGGCGTCCTGCGCCTGCACTCGGCGGACATCGGCGCCGACCCCGTCGAGATGCGCGTGGCGGACCTGGCCCCCGAGTCGGACAAGTCCTGGACGGCGTACCCCTCGGGCGTGGTCTGGGCGCTGCGCGAGGCCGGCCACGAGGTGACCGGCGCCGACATCCACTTGGCCTCGACGGTCCCGTCGGGTGCGGGCCTGTCCTCGTCGGCGGCCCTGGAGGTCGTCGTCGCCCTCGCCCTGAACGACCTGTACTCCCTCGGCCTGCGCGGCTGGCAGCTGGCCCGCCTGTGCCAGCGCGCGGAGAACGTCTACGTCGGCGCCCCGGTCGGCATCATGGACCAGACCGCCTCCGCCTGCTGCGAGGCCGGGCACGCCCTGTTCCTCGACACCCGCGACCTCTCCCAGCGCCAGATCCCCTTCGACCTCGCCGCCGAGGGCATGCGCCTGCTCGTCGTCGACACCCAGGTCAAGCACTCCCACAGCGAGGGCGAGTACGGCAAGCGCCGCGCGGGCTGCGAGAAGGGTGCCGCGCTGCTGGGCGTGGACGCGCTGCGGGACGTGCCGTACGCGGAACTCGACGCGGCGCTGGAGCGCCTGGCCGACGACGAGGAGGTGCTCCGCCTGGTCCGGCACGTCGTCACCGAGGACGAGCGCGTCGAACGGGTCGTGTCCCTCCTGGAGTCCGGCGACACCCGCGCCATCGGCCCCGTCCTGGCCGAGGGCCACGCCTCCCTGCGCGACGACTTCCGCATCTCCTGCCCGGAGCTGGACCTGGTCGTCGACACGGCCCTCGCCTCCGGCGCCCTCGGCGCCCGCATGACCGGCGGCGGCTTCGGCGGCTCGGCGATCGTCCTCGCGGAGGAGGCCGACGTCGACGCCCTCACCAAGGCGGTGGAGGAGGCCTTCGCGGCGGCGGGCTACACGGCGCCCCGGGTGTTCGAGGCGGTGCCTTCGGCGGGGGCGCGGCGGGTGAGGTGACGGGCGGGGCGGACCGGGGGTCGTCGACCAGGGGCCTGTCTCCTACGGCCGTTGTCCCCCTGGCGAGCTACGCGCAGGTGTCCACCGCAGGGTGAAGATGCGGGACCGCTGCGTCCATAGAGTTCTCATCAGTCGCCGGGAACGACCGACCGGCCGGCCGAGAAAGATCCTCGAGGACTCGCACCCGTAGCCCACCCCCGCCTGCTGGAGGCCCCCGTGTTCCGCACCCTCGCCAAGACGACCGCTGCCCTCGCCATCGTCTGCACCGTGGCCGGCGCGGGGCTCGCCCTCGACGAGAAGTACGCCAAGGCCGACGCCGACACCAGGGACACGGCCGCCGAGGCGTTCCGGGGAGCCGCCTTCACGGGCACGAAGAAGATCCGCATCGACGGCCACGCGGTCAACGTCTCCTGCTCCGGCCGCCCCGAAGCGGACGAGCCCCTCGTGATGCTGATGGCCGGCGGCGGCGAAGGCCTGGACAACATGGCCCCCCTCCAGAAGGCCCTCGGCAAGACCTCCCGCGTCTGCTCCTACGACCGCCTCGGCGAAGGCCAGAGCGACAAGCCCGACGCGGGCCTGCAGACCATCAACGACAGCGGCGCCCTGCTCACCAAGGTCCTCGACCGCCTCGCGGGCGAGCGCCCCGTCGTCCTGGCCGGTCACTCCCTGGGCGGCTACATCGCTGCCCGCTACGCCCCCGACCACACCGACCGCGTCAAGGGCCTTGTCCTCCTCGACGCCACCATCCCCCACCTCACCCGCGACATGAACCGGACCATCCCCGCCGACGCCACCGGCCTGGCCGCCCAACTGCGCGACGGGGCGATCGCCGCCAACGAGGGTCAGAACCCGGAGCAGTTCGTCATCGCCGACGGCCCGGTCCGCTCCGCCGGCCGGATCCCCGTCGAGATCCTCAAGCACGAGTCCCAGTACGCCGAGGTCCCCGAGTACGGCCCCGCCCTGGAGCGGATGTGGGCCAAGGGCCAGCGCGAGTGGCTCAGGATCTCCCGCAACAGCCACCTCACCACCGCCAGGGGCAGCGGCCACTACATCCACACCGACCGCCCCGACCTCGCCCTCAAGACCATCCAGAAGGTCACCACCCGCGCCGCGCACGTCAGGTGACACCCCGCCCCCATACCGGCCCCGGGCCGTGGCATCCCCCGCCACGGCCCGGGGCCTCGAGCTGTTCGAGTCAACTCGGAAAGCCTTCTTCCCCGCCTTCGCGGACAAGTTGAGAAACACTCCGAGCCAACGGATGTGGCCGTGCAACTGCTGTCCCAGGACGGCGTCAAGAACACCGACCTCAGTTCGGGAGAGCTCGACGGAGCCCTCGCCGTCCGACGCGAGTACATCGCCGAAGCGGACAGTGAGAAGGGTGCAGACCTGGCCTCCCGCCGAGTGGAGTACATCGTGTCCGTACCGGACGACCCCAACCGCTGGTTCGTGGCTGCGTTCTCCACTGGACGATCCTCATGCGATCCAGCCACCGGCTGTCAGACGCTTCAAGTCACGGAATCTGGGTGAAGGGATCACGGTCTTCCGTTACCTGCCTCGGGAGGACTCGCCGCACCTGCTTGCATGTGCGCGCTATGCCTGGCGGGTCGAGGAACACGGCGCTGACGTCGTGATGTGGACAGCCACCGAGAACGTCGTCCGCGTCATGGAAGCCTCGCAGGACGTGGAACAGCTGGCGCACTCGTTGGCGATCTACGCTCCCTGAGCACACAGCCGGTACAGGCCATCACTCAGCTGTGGGGCCGGGCATGAGCAACTCGTTATGGCAGTAGGAGGCTGCGCTGGCCATTGCCGATGCCTCCGACGAAGGCTCGGTAGTCGGCCTCGGAGACTATGAGCACAGGGGCCTCGGGGTCGCCGACGTCATTGGAGTCGCGCAGGGCTACCACACCATCGACGAAGGCGACCTCGAGGCAGTTGTCGCCCCCGTCACTCAGGTCGCTCCTGGCCCAGGAGGCGTTGGTGAGGTCGACCTTCTTGTTCATGTGTAGCGGTCCTTGATCAGATCGTGGATGTGGCGTCGCGTTGCCTCTGCGTCGAGGGCTTCGGCGCGGAGGTGGTTGAACGCGGTTTCGTAGCGTCCGATGTCGCTATCTTCCTCCAAGTACAGAGATGTTGTCATCGGTTGCACTACGGCCACAGGGGGACCGGCGGGGAAGTGCATCAGGTGGAACGGCCCGTCGATGCCCGCATGGGCACCTTGGGCGAATGGGAGCACCTGGACCGTCACGTGCCTGTGCCGGTCGGTGATGTCGAGCAGGTGCTCAAGCTGAGCCTTCATGACCTGCTTGTTGCCCACTTCCCTGTGCAGTGCGGATTCGTCCAGGACGCACCAAAGGTGCAAGGGCGAGGGGCGTGACAGCGTCTGCTGTCGTGCCATGCGCAGCTCGACGAAGTTGTCGATCTCCCGATTGGTCTGCCACTTCCGGCTGCGCTCGACAATGGAACGGGCGTACTCCGCCGTCTGAAGCAGGCCGGGGATCAGCCAGGTGAAGGTCTCACTCTTCGACGCCAGGTCCTCAAGGTGCAGATACTCGGCGAAGGGGTCACGAATGGAATGGCGGTACTGATCCAGAAGGTTGCTCCGCCTCCCCGAACTTGCGAGGGTCGCCAGCCTGCGAAGCCGGTCGGCTCGCTCCGTGTTCTGGAGTCCGTACACCTCGAAGAAGCCGGCGAGCGCTATGGGCGGCACCCGCTGCTTGCCGTTCTCGATCTTGCTGAGAGCCGGGGCGCCGGAAAGCCCCAGTCGATCGGCTGCCTCCGCGAGACTCATCCCGGCCGCTTTGCGAAGCGTCCGGAGCTCCAGGCCAAGACGTCGCCGATGCAGGTTGGGCTGAGCGTCGGTCATGTTCTACCTCCCTGGTGCGCACGGTAGCGCCGACATGGCCGGCGTTCGTCGACTTCACTGACGGTGACTCTTTCGAGTGAGAACTATTGCGAGAAATATTGCTCAACAGCAACCATGCTCGCGGAGCTTCATGGCAACTCACCTGGTGGCAACGGATGTTGGGCCCGCGGCGAGACATGGTCGAGTCAGCGGCAAGGTAGTGAGAGAACGCCTGGTCACCCCCACATCCTTGCCTCGCGCCCAAGAGAACCGAAGGGGCATACATGCGACGCCTGTGCAGGAACCTCGCCCGCTGGACACAGCTCTTCCTGGAACCGACCGGACGCCATCGTCGAGTCGAGCCCCTGTCGCCGTCGGCAGCGACGGCACGGAGGGGCTCAGGGTTTGTGTCGGGACCGTGGCGGCAGCGCCGTACTGCTGCCCCGGCTCCCACCGTCCGCCACTGGCACGAGCCCATCGACGGCGCCTCCACCCCCCTCGTCCGCCCCTACCTCACCGCCTACGAGCGCGACGAGAAGGTGCGGATCCAGCGGCTGCGCCGCGACATCCTCCGGTGCGCCACCTACGGCGTCGATCTCGACGTCCGTGACATCCACGCCCGTTCGGCGGCGGCGTCATGAACGACGAGACGGACCGCGTACGGCTCCTGCCCTGGACCGGCGTCCACGGACGGACCGCCCTGCTTCTCACGGACGGCGACGGACCCGTCTCCCGGCTCGCCGACCGCATGGAGGCGGTGCAGCTCGGTCTGGGAGAGCGGCTGCTCGGGCGGGCGCGGGAACTGCTGACGGCGTCACGTCCGGAGGGTGAAGAACTCCGTCTCCTGACCGACCAGCTGGCGGACGCGCTCGAGGATTCCCTGCTCATCGCCAGGTCCCGGGGCATGCGCCTCGGTGAAACCGGGCGGGGCCCGGCGGGCGGGACGTCGCCGGCGCTGCGTGCGTACGGCCTGCTCACCCTCCCCGGTCAGGACCTCGCCTCTGCCCGAGCCGCACGGCACTACGTTCGTGACACGTGCCGGTCGTGGGCTCTGCCGCGCGGTACGACGGACGACCTGGTGGCCATCACCGGCGAACTGGTGGCCAACGCCCTGGAACACACGGGCAGCTCCACCGTCACGATCACCTGCGCCCTCACCGCCGGTGCGGTCACGGTCGGCGTGACCGACGACGGCAGGAGTGGCGGTACGCCGGTGATCTCCGCGTCGGCCGGTGCGTGCGAGGCGGAGCGTGAAGGCGGGCGAGGTCTGTTGATCACCGATGCGTTGGCCGCCCGGTGGGGGACACGGCGGACGGGCGGAGGGCTGACGGTGTGGGCCGAGGTCGCCGTCGGGGTCGTGGCGGGCGTCTCGGCCGGATCCGGGTGAGTCGAGTGCGGATTCGGGCCCGCGCGGGCAGGTCGTCGCCCGCATACTGGGAGCCGGGAGGACCCATGACCCAGGAGGCTTTGTACAGGCGTCTGCGTCACCGTCGTGATCGTATGACCCCGCCGCCGGGCTTCGCCTGGCCCGAGATCAGTGACGGGCAGCTTGTGATGATGACGAGCCCGCGGCCGCGGCACCAGTTCACCGCGAAGCTGGTGTCCCGGCAGCTCGATGCTCAGGTTCCGGACGGGTTCTTCGCGTTCGAAGCCACCGACATCGACGATGCGTCTCTCGGTGCGCTGCGCATCCCCGACATTCTCGTCTGCTCCGGCGACGCCATGCAGACCGATGACCCCCTCGACCCCCACGAGATCATCCTGGCGATCGAGATCGTCTCCCCGTCCAACCCCGACAACGACTACCGTGCCAAAACCCACGACTACTCCGCCATGGGCATCCCCCACTACCTGATCCTCGACCCGCGCGACGGAACGTGGACCTACCAGTGGGGGATCGGCCGGACCGAAGGTCGCCCCGCCTACGAGAACCGGCTCCACCTCCCGTACGGCAAGCCGGTCACCCTCGTCACCGAGCTCGGCACCTGGAGCGTCGAGACGACCGGCCTGCCCCGTTACAGCGCGAAGGACATGGGGCTGGAGCCCGAGTGACGGTGAGCGGCGCGGCAGGCGCTCGGTCGTCTCAGTCCCACCGCTTCACCAGCGTGTACTCCGTGACCCCCGGCGGGTAGTCGGGGATCACGCACATCACCTCGTAGCCGCGCCTGGTGTAGAAGCCCGGGGCCTGGAAGTCCCAGGTCTCCACGCGGGCGGCGGTGCAGCCGCGTTCGGTGCGGGCCGTGCGTTCCGCCTCGTCGAGGAGGGCGGAGCCCAGGCCCGCGGCGCGGTGTCCGTCGTCGACCCACAAGTACGTCACGTGCAGCCAGGTCGCCCAGGTATGGCCGACGAGTCCGCCCCCCAGCGCCCCGGTCTCGTCCAGCGCCCAGACGTGCAGAGGGAATTCGCGTTCGTGAGGGGTCCCGCGCAGCGAGCGCAGGACGGAGGACGCCACCGTGTTCGTCTCTCGCAGGCGGGTGCGCAGCAGATCACGCCGTGCCTTGTCTACTTCTGTCACGAGACGAAACATGCGGCTCACCATAAACGGGCCGGGCGGTCAGTTCTGCAAATAGCCTTCCGCTCCCGACGCCCGCCCGTACTCTGATGTGCAGCACCGGTGGGGGCCGGTGCCGTTCAGGGGGCGAGACAGCCGGGTACGGCGCCCGGGGCGGGGGAGCGGTTACTGCACGGCGGCGGCCGTGCGGCCCGCGGCGCCCGTCCCCGGGGTACCGGGCGCACAGCTGGATACGGGGCTTCGGGCGTCGTACCCGTGCCGGTGTCGTCCTTTGACGACGGGGTAGACGAGGTATCCCCTGCTCCTGCCGGAGCTCGGGGGAGGGGGTTTCGTGGTGCGTATCCGGGTCCTGGTCGTCGACGACCATCGCATCTTCGCCGAGTCGCTCGCCGCCGCTCTGGCCGCCGAGCCCGACGTCGACGTGTCCGCGGCCGGCAGCGGTCCGGCCGCGCTGCGCTGCCTGGAGCGGGCCGCGTCCGAGGGGCGACGGTTCGACGTGCTGCTCGTCGACGCCGATCTGGGCGGTCACGTGCCCGGCGCCCGGCCGGCCGTGCCCGTGCGGGACGGCGACGAGGACGGGCTCGTGGACGGCATCTCGCTGGTCGCCGGGGTGCGGTCGGGGCAGCCGGGGGTACGGATCGTCGTCCTCGCCGAGAGGGACGACCCCCGGCGGGCGGCCCTGGCCCTGGGGGCCGGCGCCTCCGGCTGGGTGGCCAAGGACTGCTCCCTGTCGCGGCTGCTCAGCGTCATCCGCGGCGTCCTGCGCGACGAGACGCATCTGCCGCCCGCCCTGCTCACCGGGGTGCTGCGCGAACTGACCGCCGCACGCAAGCACCGCACCGACAGCGAGCGGCTGGTGGAGTCGCTCACCCCGAGGGAGCGGGAGGTGCTGCGCTGCATGGTCGCCGGGCTGGGGCGCAAGGCCGTCGCCGAGCGGCTTTTCCTGTCCCCGCACACCGTGCGGACCCACATGCAGAACGTGCTGGGCAAGCTGGGCGTCCACTCCACCCTCGCCGCCGTGGCCCTCGCCCGGCGGGCCGGGGTGGGGCCGGTCGACCTAACCGGGAATGTTGTCGAACGGGGCGGTCAGCTGGCGTAGCAGTGCCGCCAGTTCGCCGCGCTGGGCGCGGGAGAGTTCGGCCAGGATGGCGCGCTCCTGCTCCAGCAGGCCCGCCAGCGACTGGTCCGCGCGGTCCCGGCCCTCGTCCGTGAGCCGCACCAGCACGCCGCGCCGGTCGCTGGGGTCGGGCAGGCGTTCCACCAGGCCCTTCTTCGCCAGGCGGTCGATGCGGTTGGTCATCGTGCCGGAGGTGACCAGGGTCTGGGTGAGGAGCTGTCCCGGCGAGAGCTGGTACGGGGAGCCCGCCCGGCGCAGTGCCGTCAGGACGTCGAACTCCCAGGGCTCCAGTTGGTGTTCGGAGAAGGCCAGTCGTCGAGCGCGGTCCAGGTGCCGGGCGAGTCTGCTGACCCGGCTCAGCACCTCGAGCGGTTCCACGTCGAGGTCCGGGCGCTCCCGGCGCCACGCTGCGACCAGTCGATCGACCTCGTCCTCCATGACGATCAGTGTAGTGGTTGTGTCGACGTGAAGTCTCTTGACGTCGACTGTCTTGACGTCAAGATAGTTTTCGCTGGGTACCCGCCCCGTACGGCCACCTGGAGGCACCATGTCCGCCCCCACCTGGGATCCCGCCCAGTACCTGCGCCACTCCGGCCACCGTGCACGCCCCTTCGCCGACCTCCTCGCCCGCGTGCCCGGCCTCCCCGCACGAGCGCCCCGCATCGCCGACCTCGGCTGCGGGCCCGGCAACGTCACCGCCCTGCTCGCCGACCGCTGGCCCACCGCCCGCATCACCGGCTACGACAACTCCGCCGAGATGCTCGCGCGGGCCGAGGAGCACGCCGGTCCCACCCCGGGCGGTGGCCGCCTGCGCTTCGCCCGCGCCGACGCCCGCACCTGGACCCCGGCCGAGCCGCACGACCTGATCGTCAGCAACGCCACCCTCCAGTGGGTCCCCGGCCACGTCGACCGCTTCGCCGACTGGATCGCCGCCCTGCGGCCCGGCGGCACCTTCGCCTTCCAGGTCCCCGGCAACTTCGACGCCCCCAGCCACCGCCTGATGCGCGAGCTCGCCGGCTCCCCGCGCTGGCGGGACCGCCTCGCCGGCACCCTGCGCCACGACGACGCCGTCCTCACCCCCGAGGCCTACCTCGCCCACCTGACCGGCCTCGGCTGTACGACGGACGCCTGGGAGACGACGTACGTCCACCTGCTGACCGGGGAGGACGCCGTGCTGGACTGGGTGAAGGGGACGGGGCTGCGGCCCGTGCTCGCCGCGCTCGACGACGACCCGGACGCCCGGGACGCGTTCGTCGAGGAGTATCGCCGGGCCCTGCGCGCCGCCTATCCGAGCGGCCCGCACGGCACCCCGTTCCCCTTCCGCCGCGTCTTCGTCGTCGCCCGGAAGGAAGGGTGACTCAGGGGGTGCGGCCCAGGTGGGGCACCAGGATGCGGACCACGTCGTCGTCGATGGCGTAGAGCACGCGATACTCCCCGACGCGCAGGCGGCGAATATCCGGTCCGTAGGGCGCGGAGTTGGCGGGGCGTGGCACCTTTGCCAGGCCGTCGACGGCTTCGTAGACGGCTGCGAGACCGACAGGGTCGTCGCCGAGGAACCGCACGGCCGCGTTGGTGGCCACCGGTTCCCAGATGATGCGGTAGGTCACGGGCGCAGCCCCAGCATGCGCCCGACCTCGTCATGGGGGATGCCCTCGCCGAGTGAGCCCTCGGCCTTGCGCCGCTGGTAGTCGGCAACCGCCAAGGCGTCTTCGAGATCCTCTATCACCTGCGGAGAAACGAGCAGCGCGGCCACGTGACCGTGATCGGTGAGGGCGATGGTCTCGCGGCTGTGGGCGGCGCGGCGGACCAGGTCGCCGAGCTGGGCACGGGCTGCGCTGATCGTGATCTCAGTCATGCGCACGTGATTACACAACATTAATCTTGTGTGCTGCTGCTTCAGCTCTTCCGGTGCCCGATCAGCCGCGGCTTCGGCTCCAGGCCGTCCAGCCCGTGCCACGCCAGGTTCACCAGGTGCGCCGCCACCTCCGCCTTCTTCGGGCGGCGCACGTCCAGCCACCACTGGCCGGTCAGGGCCACCATCCCGACCAGCGCCTGGGCGTACAGCGGGGCCAGCTTGGCGTCGAAGCCGCGGTTCTTGAACTCGCGGCCCAGGATGTCCTCCACCTGGGTGGCGATGTCGGAGATCAGCGAGGCGAAGGAACCCGTCGACTGCGGGATGGGGGAGTCGCGGACCAGGATGCGGAAGCCGTCCGTGTACTCCTCGATGTAGTCCAGGAGCGCGAACGCGGCCTGCTCGCACAGCTCACGCGGGTGGCCTGCGGTCAGCGAGCTGGTCACCATGTCCAGGAGCCGCCGCATCTCACGGTCCACCACCACCGCGTACAGCCCCTCCTTGCCGCCGAAGTGCTCGTACACCACCGGCTTGGACACCCCGGCCTTCGCCGCGATCTCCTCCACCGACGTGCCCTCGAAACCCTTCGCCGCGAAGAGGGTGCGACCGATCTCCAGCAGTTGCTGGCGACGCTCGGCACCGGTCATCCGGGTGCGGCGCGCACGCCGCGGCTTGTCGTTGCTGGGAGTGCTGGAGTCGGTCGCCACAGCGACCATCATGCCGCCTCGACGGTTTCCTTCCGGCGGCGGGCGCCGCCTTGGTCCGTGTTGCGGCGGGAATCGATACGCGAGCGTGACGGCCACCGGACGTCGTACGCCCACCCGAGCCGCTCGAACCAGCGGATCAGGCGAGCCGACGAGTCGAGCTGCCCCCGCATCACCCCGTGCCGCGCCGACGTCGGGTCGGCGTGGTGCAGGTTGTGCCAGGACTCACCGCAGGACAGGACCGCCAGCCACCAGACGTTGCCCGAACGGTCCCGCGACTTGAACGGACGCTTGCCGACCGCGTGGCAGATCGAGTTGATCGACCACGTCACGTGATGCAGCAACGCCACCCGGACGAGTGACCCCCAGAAGAACCCGGTGAACGCGCCCCACCAGGACATCGTGACCAGCCCGCCGATCAGCGCCGGCAGGGCCAGCGACACCACCGTCCACAGGACGAACTGGCGGGAGATCGCGCGCAGCGCGGGGTCCTTGACCAGATCCGGCGCGTACTTCTCCTGCGGCGTCTGCTCTTCGTCGAACATCCAGGCGATGTGGGCCCACCACAGGCCCTTGATCAGGGCCGGGACCGTCTCGCCGTACCGCCACGGTGAATGCGGGTCGCCCTCGGCGTCGGAGAACCTGTGGTGCTTGCGGTGGTCGGCGACCCAGCGGACCAGCGGCCCCTCGACCGCCATCGAGCCCGCGATCGCCAGCGCGATCTTCAGGGGCCGCTTCGCCTTGAAGGAACCGTGCGTGAAATGACGGTGGAACCCGATGGTGATGCCGTGGCAGCCCAGGAAGTAGAAGAACACCAGCAGCCCGAGGTCCAGCCAGCTGACCCCCCACCCCCACGCCAGTGGCACCGCCGCCACCAGCGCGAGGAACGGGACGGTGATGAACAGCAGCAGGGTGATCTGCTCGATCGAGCGTTTCTGCTCCCCGCCCAGCGTGGCGGAGGCCCCGGCGTCGTCGGGGCTCTTCGGGGCTTCTGGGATCACATCGGAACTCGTGGTCATGCGCGTCCTCTGGGGGGTCGAGGGTCGTGGCCTGTGCCGGGCTGCGGAACACGCGCGGCTTTCCTACGGTTCCGTAACCTACGGCGACGTAAGTATGACAGTGCGTCGCCTCGCGGCAAGAGCCCGAGAGCCTGCGCGTCCTGGTCGACACCTATCCTGGAGTCGGTCGGACAGCGCGGTCCGCTCTGAATACTTCCCGGACGCCCGGCCCCGTAAGCGGCTCCCGCCGCGCGAGACGCCGTCCGGGTTCCCTCCCAGACGAGCTTCAACACTGCAAGGAGCCGCACCTGTGAGCAGTGCCGACGACCAGACCACCACGACCAGCAGCGAGCTGCGTGCCGACATCCGCCGGCTGGGTGATCTCCTCGGGGAGACCCTCGTCCGGCAGGAGGGCCCCGAACTCCTGGAACTCGTCGAGAAGGTACGCCGACTCACCCGAGAGGACGGCGAGGCCGCGGCGGAACTGCTGCGCGGCACCGAACTGCAGACCGCCGCCAAGCTGGTCCGCGCGTTCTCCACCTACTTCCACCTGGCCAACGTCACCGAGCAGGTCCACCGCGGCCGCGAACTGAGAGCCCGGCGCGCCGCCGAGGGCGGACTGCTCGCCCGCACCGCCGACCGCCTCAAGGACGCCGACCCCGAGCACCTGCGCGAGACCGTCCGCAACCTCAACGTCCGGCCCGTCTTCACCGCCCACCCCACCGAAGCCGCCCGCCGTTCCGTCCTCAACAAGCTGCGCCGCATCGCGGCCCTCCTCGACACCCCGGTCATCGAGTCCGACCGGCGCCGCCTCGACACCCGCCTCGCCGAGAACATCGACCTCGTCTGGCAGACCGACGAACTCCGCGTCGTGCGCCCCGAGCCCGCCGACGAGGCCCGCAACGCCATCTACTACCTCGACGAACTGCACGCGAACGCCGTCGGTGACGTCCTCGAAGACCTCACCGCCGAGCTGGAACGCGCCGGCGTCAAGCTGCCCGACGACACCCGCCCGCTCACCTTCGGCACCTGGATCGGCGGCGACCGCGACGGCAACCCCAACGTGACCCCCCAGGTCACCTGGGACGTCCTCATCCTCCAGCACGAGCACGGCATCAACGACGCCCTGGAGATGATCGACGAGCTGCGGGGATTCCTCTCCAACTCCATCCGCTACACCGGCGCGACGGAGGAACTGCTCACCTCCCTGCGGACCGACCTCGACCTGCTCCCCGAGATCAGCCCCCGCTACAAGCGCCTCAACGCCGAGGAGCCCTACCGGCTCAAGGCCACCTGCATCCGGCAGAAGCTGGAGAACACCAAGCAGCGCCTCGCCAAGGGCACCCCCCACGAGGACGGCCGCGACTACCTCGGCACCGCCGAACTCATCGACGACCTGCGCATCGTCCAGACCTCGCTCAGGGAGCACCGCGGCGGCCTCTTCGCCGACGGCCGCCTCGCCCGCACCATCCGCACCCTGGCCGCCTTCGGCCTCCAGCTCGCCACCATGGACGTCCGCGAACACGCCGACGCCCACCACCACGCCCTCGGCCAGCTCTTCGACCGGCTCGGCGAGGAATCCTGGCGCTACGCCGACATGCCCCGCGAGTACCGCACCAAGCTGCTCGCCAAGGAGCTCAGGTCCCGGCGTCCGCTGGCCCCCACCCCGGCCCCCGTCGACGCCGCCGGCGAGAAGACCCTCGGTGTCTTCCAGACCGTCAAGCGCGCCCTGGAGGTCTTCGGCCCCGAGGTCATCGAGTCCTACATCATCTCCATGTGCCAGGGCGCCGACGACGTCTTCGCCGCGGCGGTACTGGCGCGGGAGGCCGGCCTCATCGACCTGCACGCCGGCTGGGCGAAGATCGGCATCGTGCCGCTGCTGGAGACCACCGACGAGCTCAAGGCCGCCGACACCATCCTGGAAGACCTCCTCGCCGACCCCTCGTACCGGCGCCTGGTCGCCCTGCGCGGCGACGTCCAGGAGGTCATGCTCGGCTACTCCGACTCCTCCAAGTTCGGCGGCATCACCACCTCGCAGTGGGAGATCCACCGCGCCCAGCGCCGCCTGCGCGACGTCGCCCACCGCTACGGAGTGCGGCTGCGCCTCTTCCACGGTCGCGGCGGCACCGTCGGCCGCGGCGGCGGCCCCACCCACGACGCCATCCTCGCCCAGCCCTGGGGCACCCTCGAAGGCGAGATCAAGGTCACCGAACAGGGCGAGGTCATCTCCGACAAGTACCTCATCCCCTCCCTGGCCCGGGAGAACCTGGAGCTGACCGTCGCGGCCACCCTCCAGGCCTCCGCCCTGCACACCGCGCCCCGCCAGTCCGACGAGGCCCTCGCCCGCTGGGACGCCGCCATGGACGTCGTCTCCGACGCCGCCCACACCGCGTACCGCAAGCTGGTCGAGGACCCCGACCTGCCGACGTACTTCCTGGCCTCCACGCCGGTCGACCAGCTCGCCGACCTGCACCTGGGCTCGCGGCCCTCCCGCCGCCCCGGCTCGGGCGTCTCGCTCGACGGACTGCGCGCCATCCCGTGGGTGTTCGGCTGGACCCAGTCCCGGCAGATCGTCCCCGGCTGGTACGGCGTCGGCTCCGGTCTGAAGGCGCTGCGCGAGGCGGGGCTGGACACCGTCCTGGACGAGATGCACCAGCAGTGGCACTTCTTCCGCAACTTCATCTCCAACGTCGAGATGACCCTCGCCAAGACCGACCTGCGCATCGCCCAGCACTACGTCGACACCCTCGTCCCGGAGGAGCTCAAGCACGTCTTCGACGCCATCAAGGCCGAGCACGAGCTCACCGTCGCCGAGGTGCTGAAGGTCACCGGCGAGAACGAACTGCTCGACGCCGACCCCGTCCTCAAGCAGACCTTCGCCATCCGCGACGCCTACCTCGACCCCATCTCCTACCTCCAGGTCGCCCTCCTCGGCCGCCAGCGCGAAGCCGCCGCCGCGGGCGAGGAAGCCGACCCGCTGCTCGCCCGGGCCCTGCTCCTCACGGTCAACGGTGTGGCGGCGGGCCTGCGCAACACCGGCTGACGCGCAACGAACCGACACGACGGTGCCCCCGCGCTCACGAGGAGCACGGGGGCACCGCTGTATCCGCGTCACACCGCGACGAACGCCGCCGTCAGCAGAGCCACCCCCGACCCCGCCAGCACCCACGCCGCCCGCGTCCGCCGCAACCCGCCCGCCACCACCACCGACGCCAGCAGCAGCGCACCGCCCAGCGGCACCCACGCGTACAGCACCCCGGCGGGACCCGAACGCACCGCGTCGTCGCTGCCCGGCTTCAGCACCACCGAGTACGTCCGCCCCTCGGCCACCGCGACCGAGTCCTCCAGGACCACCCGCTCCCGCGCCTGCGACCCCGCCGACACCGGCGCGTACGGCCCACTGCACGAACCGCCCCCGCACCGCGTCACCTCGACGGTGCCCTGCTCACGCCCCTTGGTCAGCAGCACGTGCTGCGCCGTCCCCCACGACGCCCACACACCGGCGATCAGGATCAGCGCCGCGACCGTGCCCATCGCGGCGATCCGGCCGAACCGGAGCACGGCGGACGAGGCCTGACGGGGACGGGCAGCGGCGGCTGAGGCAGGCATGGCCGGGATCATTGGCCATGTCCGTACGACCGGTCAACTCACTCGCGAGGCAAGAAGGGACAAGTCAGGAGTTGTACGCGCTCTGCGCCCGCTCCAGGCCCTCGATCACCAGGGCCTCCACCGCGTCCGCCGCCCGGTCCACGAAGTAGTCCAGTTCCTTGCGCTCCGCCGAGGAGAAGTCCCGCAGCACGAAGTCCGCCACCGGCATCCGGCCCGGCGGCCGTCCGATCCCGAACCGCACCCGGTGGTAGTCGGGACCCAGCGCCTTGGTGATCGACTTCAGCCCGTTGTGCCCGTTGTCCCCACCGCCCAGCTTCAGCCGCAGTACGCCGTAGTCGATGTCCAGCTCGTCGTGGACCGCCACGATGTTGCCGACCGGCACCTTGTAGAAGTCCCGCAGCGCCGTCACCGGTCCGCCCGACACGTTCATGTACGACATCGGCTTCACCAGCACCACCCGCCGGTTGGCCGGCCCGGGTGGTCCGATCCGCCCCTCGACCACCTGCGCCTGCGCCTTGCCGTGCCGCTTGAACCGCGCCCCCATCCGGTCCGCCAGCAGATCCGCCACCATGAAACCCACGTTGTGCCGGTTCGAGGCGTACTCGGGGCCTGGGTTGCCGAGACCGGCCACCAGCCAGGGAGCACCCGCGTCCGTCGTCACGTTCGTGTCTCCTTCGTGTCCTTCATCACCCGTCCACACATACACGTCGGCCGCTGCCCCGCGCGGGAGCAGCGGCCGACGAAGAAAGACCGTACGGGAGGATCAGGCCTCGGCGGCCGCTTCACCCTCGCCCTCGGCGGGGGCTTCCTCGGCCTGCGAGGCCAGGACCTGCAGGACGACCGTGTCCCCGTCGACGGCCAGCTTCACGCCGGACGGCAGCGTGATGTCCTTGGCGAGGACCGAGGCACCGGCCTCCAGACCCGCGACCGACACGGTGACCTGCTCCGGGATGTGCGTGGCCTCGGCCTCGACCGGCAGCGCGTCCAGGACGTGCTCCAGCAGGTAGCCGCCCGGGGCCAGCTCGCCCTCGGCCTGCACCGGGATCTCGACGGACACGGTCTCGCCGCGCTTCACCAGCTGCAGGTCGACGTGCTCCAGGAAGCCCTTGATCGGGTCACGCTGCACCGACTTCGGGATCGCCAGCTCGTTGGTCTTGCCGTCGATGTCCAGCGCGATCAGCACGTTGGAGGTACGCAGCGCGAGCAGCAGCTCGTGGCCCGGAAGGGTCAGGTGGATCGGGTCCGAACCGTGACCGTACAGAACACCGGGGACCTTGTTGTCACGACGGATGCGACGCGCGGCACCCTTGCCGAACTCGGTGCGCGTCTCGGCGGTGAGCTTCACCTCGGACATGATCACTCCTCGTAGAGGTAGAAACGGACGTGGTCACCCGGCCACGAACGGCCTGCTACGAAGAGCGCGTCGATTACGGACCGCCACACTCGTCAAACACGAGTACGGCCTCCCTCGCCGAGCAACTTCAGCAGTCTACTCGGAGAGGAAGGCCGTACCCAAAACGATCTGTGCAGAACGGTTACTGCTCGTCGAACAGGCTCGTCACCGAACCGTCCTCGAACACCTCACGCACGGCACGCGCGATCGTCGGCGCGATCGACAGCACCGTGATCTTGTCGAGCTCCAGCTCGTTCGGCGTCGGCAGGGTGTTCGTGAAGACGAACTCGCTCACCTTCGAGTTCTTCAGGCGATCCGCCGCCGGGCCCGACAGCACACCGTGCGTCGCCGTCACGATGACGTCCTCCGCACCGTGTGCGAACAGCGCGTCCGCCGCCGCGCAGATCGTGCCACCGGTGTCGATCATGTCGTCGACCAGGACGCAGATGCGGCCCTTCACGTCACCCACGACCTCGTGCACCGTGACCTGGTTCGCCACGTCCTTGTCGCGCCGCTTGTGCACGATCGCCAGCGGCGCGCCCAGACGGTCGCACCAGCGGTCCGCCACCCGCACCCGGCCCGCGTCCGGAGACACCACCGTCAGCTTCGACCGGTCCACCTTCGCACCCACGTAGTCCGCGAGCAGCGGCAGCGCGAACAGGTGGTCCACCGGCCCGTCGAAGAAGCCCTGGATCTGGTCCGTGTGCAGGTCCACGGCGAGGATGCGGTCCGCGCCCGCCGTCTTCATCAGGTCCGCGATCAGACGCGCCGAAATCGGTTCACGGCCCCGGTGCTTCTTGTCCTGCCGCGCGTAACCGTAGAACGGCACGATGACCGTGATGGAGCGGGCCGACGCCCGCTTCAACGCGTCGATCATGATCAACTGCTCCATGACCCACTTGTTGATCGGAGCCGTGTGGCTCTGGATCAGGAAGCAGTCCGCACCGCGCGCCGACTCCTGATAACGCACGTAGATCTCGCCGTTCGCGAAGTCGAAGGCCTTCGTCGGGACGACCCCGACACCCAACTGCTGGGCGACCTCCTCGGCAAGCTCGGGGTGGGCGCGGCCGGAGAAGAACATCATCTTCTTCTCGCCGGTCGTCTTGATCCCGGTCACAGCACTTTCTCCTCAGAGGTTTCGCAGCTGAGCGTCACGACGCTCTCCCGGCTGGCTGCGGGGGCGTCTCAGCTGGTGGGGTGCGGATGTGCACTTATCACGGTACGCCGTGTTCGACGCACCGGTTTCCGGTCAGCCTTCGCCGCCCGGCTCCGGAGCCGCCGCCTCGGCCGCCTTCGCCGCCGCGCTCCCCGGACGCTTACGAGCCACCCAACCCTCGATATTCCGCTGCTGGCCACGGGCCACGGCCAGCGAACCGGGGGGCACATCCTTGGTGATCACCGAGCCGGCGGCGGTGTAGGCACCGTCCCCGACCGTGACAGGAGCCACAAACATGTTGTCCGACCCCGTACGGCAGTGGGACCCCACCGTCGTGTGGTGCTTGTCCTGTCCGTCGTAGTTGACGAACACGCTCGCCGCACCGATGTTCGTGTACTCGCCGATCGTCGCGTCACCCACATAGGAGAGGTGCGGGATCTTGGTGCCCTCTCCGATCGAGGCGTTCTTCGTCTCGACGTACGTGCCCACCTTGGACTTGAGCCCCAGACGCGTACCGGGCCGCAGATACGCGTACGGACCCACCTTGGCCTCCGGACCCACCTCGGCCCCCATCGAGACCGTGTTGTCCACGCGCGCGCCCGCACCGACCCGGGTGTCCGTGAGCCGGGTGTTCGGGCCCACCTCGGACCCCTCCGCGAGATGCGTGGCACCGTGCAGCTGCGTGCCCGGGTGGACGACCACGTCCTGTTCGAAGGTCACCGTCACGTCGACCCACGTCGTCGCCGGGTCCACGACCGTCACGCCGGCCAGCATCGCCCGGGTCAGCAGCCGGTCGTTGAGGATCCGGCGGGCCTCGGCGAGCTGCACCCGGTTGTTGATCCCGGCGATCTCCCGGTGGTCGCCCGCCACGCAGGCGCCGACCCGGTGACCGGCCTCGCGCAGGATGCCGAGGACGTCGGTGAGGTACTCCTCACCCTGGCTGTTGTCGGTCCGCACCTTCCCGAGCGCGTCGGCGAGCAGCCGCCCGTCGAAGGCGAACACCCCGGAGTTGATCTCGCGGATCGCCCGCTGCGCATCGGAGGCGTCCTTGTGCTCCACGATCGCGGTGACCGCGCCGGAGGCCCCGTCCCGCACGATCCGGCCGTACCCCGTCGCGTCCGGCACCTCGGCCGTCAGCACGGTCACGGCGTTGCCGTCGGAGGAGTGCGTGGCGGCGAGCGCCTGGAGCGTCCGGCCGGTCAGGAGGGGGGTGTCACCGCAGACGACCACGACGGTGCCGTCCACGGCGCCGCCCAGCGCCTCCAGACCCATCCGCACGGCGTGACCGGTGCCGTTCTGCTGCTCCTGCACGGCGGTGCGCACGTCGGGGGAGACCTCTGCGAGGTGCGCGGTGACCTTCTCGCGGGCGTGCCCGACGACGACGACCAGGTTCTCGGGGTCGAGTTCACCGGCGGCGGCGAGCACGTGCCCGACGAGGGAACGGCCGCACAGCTCGTGCAGGACCTTGGGTGTGGCCGACTTCATACGGGTGCCCTCACCCGCTGCGAGAACGACGACGGCTGCCGGGCGAATGGCGCTCACGGGATGCCCTTCGGCTTTGAGGGGGGTGGGGGTGGACATCCGCAGGATACCGGGGTGATCGGGGGCGGACATGAGTCCGGGCCCTGACGGGAAGGTCAGGGCCCGGACGCGAGCTCCCCCATCAGGATTCGAACCTGAACTTAAGGGACCAAAACCCTCAGTGCTGCCTGGTTACACCATGGGGGATGGAACTCGGCTGAACCGGACATTCGGTTGGGCCGCCGAGTCGGCACCCAACACTATGCCGTACCAAGCGCCTTCGACGCGACGGTGTGGGGTGCGACGGCAGGGATCGGTGCTGTCGGGGGTGCGGATCGGTGCTGTCGGCGGTGTGGACCGGTGCTGCCGGGGGTGCGGATCGGTGCTGTCGGGGGGTGTGCCGTACGCGCGCCCCGGGCCGGAATCCCTGCCTCCGGTGCCGGACCGGCGAGGGTTCGCAGGTTCGAGCGGTATCGCGTCGTATCGCTTGCCGAAAGTCGCCGGAAATGTGCCGCCCGCCGCCCGTAGGCTGGAGGGCATGACCACGACGGGGGAAGACCACGCACCGGCCCGGGGTGGGCCTTGGTGGTGGGACAGGCGGCGCGGTGCGGTGCTCGATGTGAGTCTCGGTGTCGCGTCCGCGCTGGAGTGTGGGGTGGAGGGCGTCCGCTTCTCACGGGAGGCCGGGATTCCGTGGGCGGCGGGGGTCGTCTTCGGGTTGCTGGCCGGTTCGACGCTGGTGGTGCGGCGGAAGTGGCCGATCGCGGTGGTGCTGGTGGCGATCGCCGTCACGCCGGCCGAGATGGGCTTCCTGCTGGGCATCGTCGGCCTGTACACGCTGGCGGCGTCGGAGCTGCCGCGGCGGATCATCGGCGCGCTGGCCGGGATGTCGTTGCTGGGCACGCTGATCGTGACGTTCGTGCTGGTGCGGCAGGACATGGCGCGGGAGGACCTGGAGATCGGGGGGTGGTTCCTGCCCTTCGCGTCGATCACGACCTCGCTGGGGATGACCGCGCCGCCGTTGCTGCTGGGCATGTACGTGGGGGCGCGGCGGCGGTTGATGGAGAGCCTGCGGGAGCGGGCGGACAGCCTGGAGCGGGAGCTCCAGTTGCTCGCGGAGCGGGCGGAGGAGCGTGCCCAGTGGGCGCGTAACGAGGAGCGGACGCGGATCGCGCGGGAGATGCACGACGTCGTCGCGCACCGGGTGAGTCTGATGGTGGTGCACGCTGCCGCGCTCCAGGCAGTGGCGCGCAAGGACCCCGAGAAGGCGGTGAAGAACGCGGCCCTCGTCGGAGACATGGGGCGGCAGGCGCTGACGGAGCTGCGGGAGATGCTCGGGGTGCTGCGCAGCGGCGACGGTGGGCGTGCGGAGCGCGCGTCGGTGCCGTTGGCCGCGGTGGGGGTGGCCGCCGCGGCGGCGGCTTCGCGGGCGGCGGAGGACGGTGAGGGGCCGTGCCTGTCGGAGCTGGACGAGCTGATCGGGCAGTCGGAGGCGGCCGGGATGGTCGTGGATCTGTCCGTGGAGGGGGAGCGGCGGTCGTACGCGGCGGAGGTGGAGTCGACGGCGTTCCGGGTGGTGCAGGAGGCGTTGACGAACGTGCACAAGCACGCGGCGGGCGCGAAGACGTATGTGCGGCTCGCGCACCGGGTGTCGGAGATCGCGATGCAGGTGGAGAACGAGCCGCCGCCGAAGGTGCCGGCGGAGTCGTCCGCGCGGCTGCCGTCGGGGGGCAACGGGCTGGTGGGGATGAAGGAACGGGTGTCCGCTCTGGGGGGTGTGTTCGTGTCGGGGCCGACGGATGCCGGGGGGTTCCGGGTGTCGGCGGTGATTCCGGCGTCCTGAGCGGCGTCCTGGTCAGCCCGCGGTGAGGCGGGCCGGCTGGGTGCCGGTGACGAGGGCGGCGAGGGCCTGGTCGATGTCGGGGCCGAGATACCAGTCGCCGGTGTGATCGAGGGCGTAGACGCGGCCGACGGTGTCGATGGCGATGAGGGCCTGGCTGTCGGTCTCGGCGCCGAGGGGGCAGGTCTGGGTGTCGAGGGCGCGGCCGAGGTCGCCGAGGGTGCGGGCCATGTGGAGGCCGTGGAGGGGGTCGAGGTGGAGGGTGGCGGGGGCGATCTGACGG
>NZ_JAGMUE010000968.1:0-803 GCF_019049165.1 Streptomyces sp. AC627_RSS907 | reverse complement strand
CGCCAACCTGGTGCCCTGGCAGCAGCTCGCGGCCAGGACCGGGGCCCGGCTCGACTGGTTCCGGCTGACCGACGACGGCCGGCTCGACCTCGACGACCTGGACCGGCTGGTGGACGCGGACACCAGGGTGGTGGCCCTCAGCCACCAGTCCAACGTGCTGGGCACCATCAACCCCGTGCGTGCCATCGCCGAGCGGGCGCACGCGGTGGGCGCGTACGTCGTGGTCGACGCCGCCCAGTCGGTGCCGCACCGGCCGGTGGACGTGACCGCGCTCGGCGCCGACTTCCTGGCCTTCTCCGGGCACAAGATGCTGGGCCCCAGCGGCGTGGGCGTGCTGTGGGGCCGCGCCGAACTCCTCGCCGCGCTGCCGCCGTTCCTCACCGGCGGCTCGATGATCGAGATCGTGGAGATGGACCACGCCACGTTCCTGCCGCCGCCCCAGCGCTTCGAGGCGGGCGTGCCGATGGCGGCGCAGGCGGTGGGGCTCGCCGCGGCCGTGGACTACCTGCGGGCGCTGGGCATGGACGAGGTGGCGGCGCACGAGGACGCGCTGACCGCCCGGGCGATCGAGCGGCTGAGCGAGATTCCCGGCGTGCGCATCATCGGCCCGCGGGAGATGACCGAGCGCGGCTCGGCCGTCTCGTTCACGGTCGCGGACCTGCACCCGCACGACGTCGGGCAGGTGTTGGACGAACGCGGCATCGCCGTGCGCGTCGGCCACCACTGCGCGCGCCCCATCGTCCGCCGCTACGGCGTCCCGGCCACCACCCGGGCGACGTTCTACGTCTACAACACGCTGGAGG
>NZ_JAGMUE010000967.1:0-590 GCF_019049165.1 Streptomyces sp. AC627_RSS907 | reverse complement strand
CCCCCACAGTTCCTCAGCCCCCTCATCAGTTGCTGAAGGGGGCGGCGCGGGGCACTCTACCGGCACTCTTCGTAGGCCCTTGCCCGCCCTCAGTTGCCCGGAGCCGTCAGGTGGCCGTGACGAACTCGTCCGTCTCACCCACGCGGTGGATCAGGCCCACTCCGTGGTCCGCGAGGAGTTCCACCAGGTCCGCGTCGGGCAACCCGGGCAACAGGACGACCAGGGCGGGCGGCACGTCCGGCTCGGCGTCGGTGCGGACGTATCGGCCGTAGTCCAGGAGTTGACCCAGCGCCATCCGCACCGACTCCCGCCTGGTGCTGCCCTTGACCTCGTACAACACGTGGTCGGTGGCGTCGTACAGGTCGGTGAGCAGGGTGGAGGTCTTGCCCTTGAGTCGTATCTGGAACCGGCCCACCGCATGGCCTTGCGCCGTGAGGTGGGCCTCGAAGACCTCGCTCAGTTCGGCCTCGCGTCGGCGGGTGGCGGTGGCGGCAACCGCGGCGCGCTCCCCGTGTTGGCTCTTGTTCTGTTCCGACTCGACCATCTTGCTGGTGGTGACGTCGGCGGGAACCAGTTCCATCTCGGTGTGC
>NZ_JAGMUE010000966.1:0-581 GCF_019049165.1 Streptomyces sp. AC627_RSS907 | reverse complement strand
GTGCTGCACCGCAACCCTGAGCTGGCCTCACGCATGTTCGCCCTCGGCGCCGGACTGCTGGGCCATGGCCTGCTCCCCGCTGTCGACCGGGAGCTCGTCATCGCCCGCGTGACCGCGCGATCCGGCTGCGCCTACGAATGGGGCGTCCACGCCGCGACCCTGGCGCCGCGGGCCGGACTCAGCCCGGAGCAACTCCGGGCCACCACCCGACCCGACGCGGCGGCCAGTGCCCCATGGTCACCACGCCACACGGCACTGCTGCGCGCCGTGGACGAACTGGACGACACGACCCAGCTCACCCAGTCCACCTGGGACGCCCTGCGCGGGCACTACGAAGAGGCTCACCTACTCGAACTGCTCGTCCTGATCGGCTGGTACCGCACCATCAGCTACCTGGCCAACGGGCTCCTCCTGGAGGAGGAACCCTGGGGCGCTCGGTTCCCCGCGGGGTGACGACGTTCCGCGCTCCGCCCACCACCGCGGCGCTGGCCGGTCGGCATCGGCGCCAGGGCGATCACGACGCTGACACGCCGCGCTCTCGCCCGCCGGTGTTTGTCCGAGACCACCCCACACGTCAGCCG
>NZ_JAGMUE010000965.1:0-594 GCF_019049165.1 Streptomyces sp. AC627_RSS907 | reverse complement strand
TCGGCGCAGCAGGCGAAGCAGCTTGATCATCTCGCTTCCGTCCCCGACATGCCGAGTTCGCCGTTCGCCGCGTTCGGCATGTCGAGCTTCGGTGAGCCGCCTGCCCCTGCTGCGGCGGAGCCTCGCCCGATCCTGGAACTTGAAGGGGAGGAGCGCGAGGACGAGCTGGACGCCTTGTCCGACTGGGTGGACGACTTCTTCCTCCCTGTCTACGGGGCGGAGGTCACCACCGCGGCGCCTTGGTGCCTGCGGTGGCAGGAGCACGACGATGTCGTGGCCTGGCTCCACGCCCTGTGGCTCGCCTACCAGCAGCACAAGGACCCCGAGGCGGGACTGGGTGGCCTGCTCGTGTGGCACCGGGACTGCCTCACCCACGCCGTGGCAGCGATCCGAGCACCGGGCGGGCCACTGTCGGCCTGCATGACCTCTCCCGACCGACCCGCACACAGGCTGCTGCCCGGCCCGCCGCCCTCCGCGCGCACGGAGAAGGCAGCCCACACCGAGGCCGGCCGTGGCGCCCAGGCACCGGCCTCCACATCGTGAACGCGGGAGGGCCACAGCCTGCCTTCGGGCTCAGCTTCGACCCCCGCGCGC
>NZ_JAGMUE010000964.1:0-659 GCF_019049165.1 Streptomyces sp. AC627_RSS907 | reverse complement strand
CACGGCTTCCTGCTCGACGGGTTCCCGCGCAACCTCCACCAGGCCGAGGTCCTCGACCAGCTCCTGGCCGACGAGGGGCTGCGGCTGGACGCGGTGCTGGACCTGGAGGTCCCCGAGGGCGAGGTCGTGAAGCGGATCGCCGGCCGGCGCACCTGCCGTACGGACTCCAGCCACACCTTCCACGTGGAGTACAGCAAGCCGAAGGTGGAGGGCGTCTGCGACATCTGCGGCGGCGCCCTGTACCAGCGCGAGGACGACAGCGAGGAAACGGTCCGCAAGCGCCTTGAGGTCTACCACAGCGAGACCGAGCCGATCATCGACTTCTACAAGGCCCAGGGCCTGGTCGTGACGATCTCGGCGCTGGGCAAGGTGGCCGAGGTCACGCGGCGGGCCATGGAGGCCCTGCCGCAGCGGGCCGAGCGGGCTTCGGAGGCCGACGGGCGGACCGTTCCCGGTCCGTGAGTCCGCGAGCGGGGCGGGCCGGCCGCGACGTGCGTGTCGAAGGCCCGCCGCGGCGCGGTGACAGTGTGTGTGCGGCCGTGGTGCTCCTGGGAGCGCCACGGCCGTACTGTTGTGTGTGCAGGTATCACGAACCCCGGAAGGTGGAAGAAGGCGACCCATGCTGGAGATCAAGACCCCGGACCAGATCGCGAAGATGC
>NZ_JAGMUE010000963.1:0-547 GCF_019049165.1 Streptomyces sp. AC627_RSS907 | reverse complement strand
GTTGAACACCTTGCCCTTGGTGATGTCACCGACGGGCACCGTGATGCCGTTGCCGGTGTTGGTCACCGTGGCCTGACGGACCAGGCCGTCGGTCGGCTGCATCGAGATGGCGCGGATGACGCCCTCGCCCAGGTGCTGGGCGACCTCGAGGGTCAGCGTCTTGAGCTTGCCGTCCTCGGCCGGGTCGGCGACCTCGACGGTCAGCGCGTTGTAGATCTCCGGCATCGCGTCGACGGGGAACTCCACGTCGACGACCGGGCCGATGACCCGCGCGACGCGGCCAGTGGCCACGCCGGCAGGAGCGGTCGGCTCAACAGTGGTGGTCATATCAGTCACTCCCCGCGGTCGCGTCGGCCAGGGCGCTCGCGCCACCGACGATCTCGCTGATTTCCTGGGTGATGTCGGCCTGGCGGGCCGCGTTGGCAAGCCGCGTGAGCGACTTGATGAGTTCTTCCGCGTTGTCGGTCGCCGACTTCATCGCACGGCGCGTGGCGGCGTGCTTGGAGGCGGCCGACTGGAGCAGCGCGTTGTAGATCCGGCTCTCGAC
>NZ_JAGMUE010000962.1:0-719 GCF_019049165.1 Streptomyces sp. AC627_RSS907 | reverse complement strand
GCGCATGACCTACGCCCAGGGCCTGGAACAGCTCACCCCCACGACGGTGCGCGACCTGGCGGCGCTGGAACAGGACCTCGCCGCGTGCCGCGGCAGGGGCTACGCGCTCAACATCGACGAGAGCGTGACCGACGTGCACGGCATCGGCGTGGGCGTACGGGACCGGGACGGCGTCTGCGTGGCCGCCGTGACGATCTCCGCCCCCAGCACCCGCCTCGGCGCCACCCGCGCCGCCGACCTGGCCCCCCTGCTCCACACGGCGGCCGAGGCCATCGGCGCCGAGCTCTAGCGGCACCCGCCCGGGCCCGCCTGGGCCACGCGCCGGCCCGGTCGCGCCGGGCCCCGCCCGCACGCGGGCCACGGATGGCGGTGCGGTCAATGCGCCGGGACGCGACGGCGGCGACGCAGGATGGCGATGCGTCACACCGGGCCGGTGGGACCGGTGGGCGTGGTGACGCCGGCGCGGGGTACCCGAGCCGCGCCCCGCGACCGCACGCGCTCACCCGGCGAGCGACCGCCGTCGCCGGGCGGGGCGCCGCGGTCAGGTGGCGCGCACGGCCGGGCGCCGACCACCCGTCAGGGGCCGACCCCACCCGGCACGGCGAGCGACCAGGAGAGGCGTGATGGGCGAGAACGAGAACGAGCGGGGCAACAGCGCGTACGGCAGGAAACCGTTCCGGCGCTCGCCGAGCCACTTCACCGACCGCATCACCGCGAAC
>NZ_JAGMUE010000961.1:0-544 GCF_019049165.1 Streptomyces sp. AC627_RSS907 | reverse complement strand
GGCACAGGCCCGCCCGTGTGGCAACTGGTTCGTCGTCGGCGCCTCTCGGGGGGTGCGCGCGGGTGGTCGCCCGTACGGCAGGACGGTCGGGGGCGTGGAGGTCGTGCTGTGGCGCTCGGACAGCGGCGTGCCGCACGCCGGCTCGGGCATCTGCCCGCACCTCGGCGCCCCGTTGCGCGACAGCCGGGTGGTGTGCGGGCGGTTGGTGTGCCACTGGCATGGCCTCACCCTGGACGGTTCCCCGTTCGCCGGCTGGCAGCCGTTTCCCGTGTACGACGACGGCGTGCTCCTCTGGGTACGGCTGGACGAGGTGGGCGGCGAGGAGCCCACCGAGCGGCCTTCAGTGCCCCCGCGACCAGCGTCGGGCGCGGGGGTGGACGCGGTGTTCACGGCGGTGGGGCGGTGCGAACCGGAAGACGTGGTGGCCAACCGCCTCGACCCGTGGCACGGCTCGTGGTTCCACCCGTACTCGTTCGTCGATCTGTCGGTGGTGCGGGAGCCGTTCGGTGAGGGGGACTACGCCTTCGTCGTCGACGTCTCCTGC
>NZ_JAGMUE010000960.1:0-564 GCF_019049165.1 Streptomyces sp. AC627_RSS907 | reverse complement strand
CCCCGGCGTCGTGCACGAGGTCGGTGACCCACGCGGCGTACGCCTGGTAGTTCCACACGTGCCTCAGGCAGGTCGCGGAGTACGCCTCCAGCAGGCTCGCGTCCCGCTCCGTGGACCACGTCAGGATGGCCGTGGCGAGGACGCCGGCGTCGTGCAGGGCCAGGTTCATGCCCTTGCCGCCCGTGGGCGGCACGACGTGCGCGGCGTCGCCGAGCAGGAACAGGCGGCCGTGGCGCATCGGCTCGTGGACGACGCTACGCAGCGGCACCAGCGTCTTGCTGGTGATCGGCCCTCGCGCGGCGACCGACTCCCCGAAGCGCGTCTCGATCTCCCCCCAGACCCGATCGTCCGGCCACTCCTCGACGACGGTGTCCAGCGGGCACTGGAGGTAGCAGCGGCTCGCCCCCGGGCCGCGCGGGAACTGGCTGGCGAAGCCCCGGTCGTGAATCGCCATCGTGGTCTGACGGCTGGCGGGGGCATCGGCCAGTACGGACAGCCAGGCGGACCCGAAGTTCCGGGAGTAGCTGGTCAGCGCCCCGGCGGGGACGCTGGTCCGGCTGATGC
>NZ_JAGMUE010000959.1:0-578 GCF_019049165.1 Streptomyces sp. AC627_RSS907 | reverse complement strand
TGCGGGTAGCGGTCGGCGAAGTCAGCGGGCAGCGCGACCTGTTCGAGCAACTCGGCCACCCGCGCGCGGGCGTCGGCGCCGGCCGTGCGGTGGTGCAGTCGCAGGGGGCGCGCGATGGCGGCGCCGGCCGTGACGCTCGGGTTGAGGGCGCCCAGCGGGTCCTGCGGGACGAGTTGCATCCGGCGCCGCTGGTCGCGGGAGCGCCCGTGCACCGAGGCCGCCAGCGGCGTGCCGCGCAACGCGACGGCGCCCGCCGTCGGCTTGTGCAGCCCGACCACGGCGCGGGCCAGCGTCGTCTTGCCCGACCCCGAGACGCCAACGATGCCGATGGACCCACCGGCCGGTAGCGCGAGGCCGACGCCGCGCAGCACGGTGCGCCGCGCGCGCCGCGGGCCCACCACCGCGCCGAGGTCCCGCACCGTCAGGAGCGCCGGGGTCGGGGCCGCCGGGGTGGCCGGGGTGGCGGTGGCCGGAGCGACGGAAGGAACGGTGGCCTCGGTCGGCGCGGGCGGCCGGGTCGGCGCGTCCGCGCTCGGGGCGGGGCGTCGCGCCGGGAGGGCGGTGCCCGGGGCATACGG
>NZ_JAGMUE010000098.1:115624-160237 GCF_019049165.1 Streptomyces sp. AC627_RSS907 | reverse complement strand
CACCCACCCCCCACTCCCCCGCCCGTCCGGTCGGAGCGACTCCCGGACGGGCAGGGGCTCCACCGCACCGGCTCCACCCCGCCGGCCACTCGCTTGTCATGACCTGATCATCAAACGACGGAGAGACCCCAGCACCGGAAACAGGAGAATCCCATGGCTCTACGCAGCAGATCCATCTCTCTCGCGGCGGTCCTGGCCACCCTGCTCGGCGCGCTCGGCGTGACCCTCCTGCTCGGGCAGGACCGGGCCGAGGCCCACGGCGTGGCGATGACGCCCGGCTCGCGCACCTATCTCTGCCAGCTGGACGCCATCACGGGCACCGGCGCGCTGGACCCGACCAACCCGGCGTGCCGGAGCGCGCTCGACCAGAGCGGGGCGACCGCGCTGTACAACTGGTTCGCCGTGCTCGACTCCAACGCGGGTGGCCGCGGCGCCGGTTACGTGCCGGACGGCACCCTGTGCAGCGCCGGCGACCGGTCGCCGTACGACTTCTCCGGCTACAACGCGGCCCGCGCGGACTGGCCCCGGACGCACCTGACGTCCGGCGCGACGATGCGCGTGCGGTACAGCAACTGGGCGGCCCATCCCGGTGACTTCCGCGTCTACCTGACCAAGCCGGGCTGGTCCCCCACCTCCGAGCTCGGCTGGGACGACCTGGAGCTGATCCAGACGGTGACCAACCCGCCCCAGCAGGGTTCGCCGGGCACCGACGGGGGCCACTACTACTGGGACCTGCCGCTTCCCTCGGGCCGCTCGGGTGACGCGCTGATCTTCATGCAGTGGGTGCGTTCGGACAGCCAGGAGAACTTCTTCTCCTGCTCCGACATCGTCTTCGACGGCGGCAACGGCGAGGTGACCGGCATCCGCGGTTCGGGCGGCACGCCGACCCCGACACCGACACCGACACCGACCACGCCGCCCACCCACTCCGGTGACTGCATGGCCGTTTACTCCGTGGAGAATTCATGGAGCGGCGGTTTCCAGGGTTCCGTGGAGGTGATGAACCACGGGACGGCGCCGCTCAACGGCTGGGCCGTGCAGTGGCGGCCCGGCGCGGGGACCACGCTCGGCGGTGTGTGGAACGGCTCGCTGACGACCGACGCCGACGGCACGGTCAAGGTCAGGAACGTGGACCACAACCGTGTCGTCCCACCGGACGGCAGCGTGACCTTCGGCTTCACCGCCACGTCGACGGGCCATGACTTCCCGGCCGGGACGATCGGCTGCGTGGCGCCGTAGGGCGACGGTCAGGGCGCCGCGCGACCGGACGCGGCGCCCTGACCGGACCCGCAGGGGCCCGGGACCGGGACCCGCCGACCTCACGTGCCGGTTACAAATCGCTCAACCTCTGGTTGCGGCGCGGTGATCGAGCGACGATGGGACCATGACTCTGGCCCAGCGCGCCCTTGACCGGCTGCAGGCCTGGCCCGACCTCACCCCGGGTCCGGCCAGTTGCGGAACCGGACGGGCACTGCGTTCCGTCCGCGACGAGATCGTCCACTTCCACTCGGACCGGGACGTGGACCTCCACCTCACCCACCGGGCCATCCAGCGCTTCCAGTACGACCTCGGCGGCTCCAGCGCCATACGCCTGGTCCCCGGATCCCGCTGGGTGACCGTGCACCTGGACTGCGACACCGACGTCGACCTGCTGCTGAGCCTGGTGAGCATCGCGCTGAAGGCCCACCAGGCCCGGCCCGCGACGGACCCGCCCTCTCCGTGCAACTTCCACCGGGTCACGGTGCTTCCCCGCGCCGGGGGCGGCGAGGTCTGAGCCCCGCCGGCCACGGTGCCCCCGGCCGGAGGGGGCACCGCCGCGGCCGGGTCTCAGTGGTCCGCCGGCTGCCCCTCGGCGCGCCGGATGCCGACGGCGGCGACGGCCGCGCCGAGCACACAGAGGGTGCCGGTGACGACGACGGCCGTGTGGACGCCGCTCATGAACGCCTGTCCGCTGCCCTCGACCACGGCGGCCCGCAAGGCGGCCGGCATGTCACCGGAGACGGGGGCCACACCCATCGCCACCGCGTCCTTGGCCTCTCCCAGACCGTCGGCCATGGCCGACGGTACGCCCGCGCCGGTCAGCTCCCCGGTGAGCGTGGCGCCGACCTTCGCGCTGATCAGGGAGACCAGCACGGACGTGCCGAGGGCGCCGCCGATCTGCAGGGTCGTGGCCTGCAGACCGCCTGCCACTCCGCCGTCGCGGACGGGGGCGTTGCCGACGATGGCGTCGGAGGAGGCGGCCATCACCATGCCGACGCCGAGTCCGAGCGCGATGAACGGCGGCCACATCGTGGCGTAGGACGAGTCGGTCTGCCAGGTGAGCATGCCGAAGCAGGAGGCGGCCTGCAGCAGCATGCCGAGCGGCATCGTCAGGCGCGGTCCGAAGCGCTGGGTCAGGGCGGCGCCCAGCGGCGAGGCGACCAGCGAGGCGAGGCTGAGCGGCAGGGTCCGCACACCCGCCTCCACCGGCGTGAAACCGCGCACGTTCTGCAGGTAGAGCATGACGAAGAAGATCACGCCGAGCATGACGAAGAAGTTCAGCGCGGTGATGATCGCGCCGATCGTCAGCGCACGGCTGCGGAACAGGCGCATCGGCAGCAGCGGGTGTTCGACGCGGGTCTCGTACCAGCCGAAGACGAGCAGGAGTACGAGGCCGGCGGCGACGGCGCCCAGGGTGCCCGCGGAGGTCCAGCCCCAGGTCTCGCCCTTGACGACGCCGAAGACCACGGCGAGCAGACCGAGGGCGAGCAGGACGAGGCCGGGGATGTCGAACCGTTCCCGTCCGGTGGCGGTGCGGCTCTGCGGGAGCACGAGGAGACCGAAGACGATGGCGATGACGCCGATGGGGGCGTTGATGTAGAAGACGGACTCCCAGTCGACGTGCTCCACGAGGAGACCGCCGACGATGGGTCCGAGGGCCGTCGCGACGGCGGAGACCATGGCCCAGATGCCCACGGCCATACCGAACTTCTTCGGCGGGAAGGCGGCACGGAGCAGACCGAGGGTGTTGGGCATCAGCAGACCGCCGAAGACGCCCTGGAGGGCGCGGAAGGCGACCACGCCCTCGATCGATCCGGACAGGCCGATGGCGACCGAGGCGAGGGTGAAGCCCGCGACGCCCACGAGGTAGTAGGTCCGCCGGCCGAAGCGGTCACCGAGCTTGCCGCCCAGGATGAGCGTGGCGGCGAGCGCGAGGAGGTAGGCGTTGGTCACCCACTGCAGCTCGGCGGTGGACGCGTGCAGGTCGCTGCCGATCTCCGGGTTGGCGATGGCGACGACGGAGCCGTCGAGCTGGACCATGAACAGTCCGAACGCGACGGCGAGGAGGGTCAGCCAGGGGTTGCACCGCAGGCGGCCGGCCGCCGGTGGGGCGGCCTCGGCCGCGGGCATGGTGGGGTGATCCACGGAGGTGGACGGCATGGACGAGCCTTCTCTTCCAGGTTCAGGGGTGATGCGGGGGGGGCGGGGCGGAGGCCGGGAGCACGGCGGGCCGGCCGCGGGCACGACGGTGTGCTCGCGGCCGGCGGAAACGCCTTAGCCCCGCCCGGTCAGCGGGCGGCGGGGTGGAGGTGCCGCGTCAGTGCGTCGAGGGCGTCCAGCGCGGAGCCGAGCGCGCCCTGCTGGCCCTCGGTGAGGGAGGTCAGGGCGTGGCGGATGAACGCGGTCTCCAGTTCCCGCACCTCGGCCAGCCGCTCGCGGGCCGTGGCCGTCAGGTGGAGGCGGGCGACCCGCTTGTCGGCGCTGTCCTGCCGGCGTTCCAGATCCCCCCGCTCGGTGAGCTGGGAGACCAGGGCGCTGACGTTGTTCGGCTTCATCAGCAGGGCCTCGGCGGCCTCGCGCACCGTGGCACCCTCACGCAGCGCGACGAACCGCAGCAGCGCGAGCTGCCCCTCCGGGGGCTTGGGGTGCGGGTACTCCGCGGTGACCTGCCGGTCCAGCGCCCGGTGCAGCGCGGGAAGGCATGCCGCGAGCCCGGAGGCCACACGGTCGATGTCCCCGCGGGGGGTGCTGGAGTCGGTCACCCGGCGATATTAGATATGAGCCAATAGGTATGTCAAAAGAGGTAGTGTGGCTCGCAACCCTCTCGCAACCTTCCCCGTGCTGGCATGCAGGGCATGCACGCCACACACGAGGAGAACCCCCGCGTCGAGCTCACCCTCGCGGCGGCCGTGCTGCTGCGGCGGCTCCGCGAGGCCCACGGCCCGCTGATGTTCCACCAGTCCGGCGGCTGCTGCGACGGCAGCGCCCCCATGTGCTACCCGGCCGGCGAGTTCCGCACCGGCGCCTCGGACGTCCTGCTGGCGGAGCTGGCCGTCGAGGGCGTCGACGAGCCGGTGCCCTTCTGGATGTCGCGCGGCCAGTACGAGACGTGGAGCCACACCCGGCTGATCGTGGACGTCGTCGCGGGCCGGGGCAGCGGCTTCTCGCTGGAGGCACCCGAGGGGGTGCGTTTCCTCGTCCGTTCTCGCGTGGTCGGCACCTAGCCAGACCGGCTACGGCTACGGCTACGGCCTGAGGCTGCCGACGATGTCCGCCGTGGCGGTCAGGCCGCTGTTGATGGTCGGGGCGATGCTCGTGCTCGCCAGGTAGAAGCCGAGCAGCAGGCACACCAGTGCGTGCGAGATCTTCAGCCCGCTGTTGCGCAGGAAGATCACCGCCAGGACCAGGAGCAACAGCACCACAGAGATGGAAACGGCCATCGTCAACCTCCTCCGCCACGTCCATTTCGCGGCCTTCGGCCGTAAGTGTGGCGTAGCGGAGGGTTCGTCCGGGCAGTTGGCCTGTCCGCCGAACGTGTGGTGTCCCGGCGGCTTCCTACGCGGCCCGGTGGGCGTCGAGGAACGCTTCGAGGCCCGCGAGGTCGTCGGTGTTGAGGTGGTCGACACCGGCGGCGACCAGTTCGGCCCACACCGCGTCCCGTGCGGGGCCCGGCACGTCGGGGGTGGCCCAGAACCGCACCCGCTGCCCGCGGGCGTGCGCCGCGCCGACGATGTCCCGCAGTCTGCGCCGTTCGGCCACCGGGAAGGCGCCCACGCCCCGCCAGGTGAAGTGGTGTGTCCAGTTGTCGCTGATCAGCGGGACGAGGGAGGCCGGTGCGCTGGTGCCGAGGTCGGCGAGGCGGCCGTCGTAGAAGGCCCGGCGCGTTCCCTGGGCCTCCATGGGCGCGCGGGCGGCCCGGTCGCCGGAGATCACCGCCGTGACCGGACCGGGGAACACCCGCCCGTGGGAGTAGGTGGTGAACAGGTGCCTGTAGCGGCGCAGATGACGGTCGAGTTCGAGGTACGTCGACGAGCCCTCGGTCTTGATGTCGACGAGGAGTTGCAGGGGCCGCCGGTCTTGCCGGTAGACGCTGCCGCGCCCGGCCCGGACACGGGCGGCGAGGGGGTCGAGATAGAGGGACTCCAGGGTGCGGGCGGGATCGAGGTCCTCGGGGTCGTGGGCGACGAGGAGCCGGCCGTCGACGAGGTGGATGTCGGCCTCGACGCTGCCGAAGCGGTGGTCGAGGGCGTCGAGGAGGGGGCGGGGGTGCTCGTAGTCGTTGTGGGCGTGCGCGCGCCACAACGGGCGCGGGCCGCGCCTGCCTTCGCTCGCCGGCGCGGTGCCGGCGGGCAGGGCGACGGCGCCCGCGAGGGCGGCGCCGAGGGTGGTGAGGGCTCTGCGACGGGTGGTGAGGGCCATGCTCTGCCTCCCTGGAGGTGCCGTAAGGGACGCCTGTGAGTATGCGGCCCGGCGCCGTCAAGGAGCAGAGTCGTGAGGGGAGTTGGCCGGACCGCCGCCGGTCGTTCACTTCCTCTCGGGGCGCGGGCACGGCAATGCCCGCCCCCGAGGGGACGGGCACGGCCGGGACCGGTCGGCCGGTTCGGAGGGACGGACGTCAGGGTGCTCGCAGGTCCACCAGTTCGGCCAGTGCCTGGCGGTGGGTGCCCGCCGTGCCGTAGGCGATCGAGTCGGCCTTGGCCCGCTTGAGGTACAGGTGCACCGGGTGCTCCCACGTCATGCCGAGCCCGCCGTGCAGTTGCAACGCCTCCTCGGCCGCGTGGACGGCGACCCGGGCCGCGTACGCCTGGGCCACGGCGACGGCCACGTCGGCGTCCGTGCCGGTCGCCAGCGCGTCGGCCGCGTTGCGGGCGGCGGCGCGCAGGCCGGCGACCTCCAGCCACAGGCGGGCGAGCCGGTGTTTGAGTGCCTGGAATCCGCCGACCTGCCGGTTGAACTGCCTGCGTTCCTTGAGGTAGCGGACCGTGTCGGTCAACAGCCGGTCGGCGAGGCCCAGTTGCTCGGAGGCGAGCAGACCGGCACCGGCCCGCAGGGCACGCCGTACGGCGGGCTCGGCGTCGCCCAGCCGGCGCCCGGACGCGCCTTCGAGGGTCAGGCGCGCCACCGGCCGGGTGAGGTCCAGGGACACCTGCGGGGTGACGGTCACCTCGGCGGTGGCGACCGCGTACAGCCCCCCGTCGTCCGCGGGTACGAGCAGCACGTCGGCGACGGCCGCGTCTGCGACGCCGGTCAGCTCCCCGTGCAGGGCGCCGTCCTCGACCCGGACCCGCGGGAAGTGGCCGGCCGGTGCGACGTGCAGGCCGACGGCCAGGGCGGCGACGGTCGCGGCGGACGCCAGCTCGCTGAGCAGGTCGTCGGCCCCGCAGGCCAGCAGCGCCTCCGTGGCGACGACGGCACTCGTCAGGTACGGCACCGGCGCGACCGCGCGCCCCAGCTCCTCCAGCACCACGGCGGTCTCCCGGTGGGTGGCGCCCTGCCCGCCCTGCTCCTCGGGGACCAGCAGGCCCGCGAGGCCCATGGACTCGGAGAGCGCCTTCCACAGGGACAGGTCGTGCACGGTGGCCGACTCCGTGCGGGCGATCACGTCCGCCGGGGCGCAGCGGTCGGTGAGCAGGTCCCGGACGGCGGCACGCAGCGCCTCTTCCTCCTCCGAGTAGAGCAGATCGGGCTGTGCGCTCATCGGGCGAGGTCCTTCCAGGCGACGTCCTTGTCGGTGCGCGGCTCGGCGGGCAGGCCCAGGACGCGCTCGGCGACGATGTTCAGCAGGACCTCGCTGGTCCCGCCCTCGATGCTGTTGCCCTTGGAGCGCAGGTAGCGGTATCCGGCTTCGCGGCCGGTGAAGTCCACCTGCTCGGGGCGGCGCATGGCCCAGTCGTCGTACAACAGGCCTTCCTCGCCGAGGAGTTCCACCTCCAGGCCGCTGATCTCCTGGTTGAGGCGGGCGAAGTTCAGCTTCATCCCGGCGCCCTCGGGGCCTGGCTGGCCGGCCGCCAGTTGCTGACGCAGGCGCACGCCGGTGAGGCGGGCGACCTCGGCCTCGACCCACAGGCCGAGCAGCCGCTGGTGCAGGTCGTGGGTGCGCAGGTCGGGGCGGTCCCGCCAGGTCGCGGCGGCCTTGCCGATCATGCCGCCCTCGCGGGGGACCGGGGTGCCGCCGATGGCGACGCGCTCGTTGTTCAGCGTGGTCTGCGCGACCCGCCAGCCGTCGCCGATCTCGCCGAGGCGCCGGGAGTCGGGGATGCGGACGCCGGTGAGGAAGACCTCGTTGAACTCGGCCTCGCCGGTGATCTGGCGCAGCGGCCTGACCTCGACGCCGGGGTCGGTCATGTCGCAGACGAAGTAGGTGATGCCCCGGTGCTTGGGCACGTCGGGGTCGGTGCGGGCGATGAGGATGGCCCAGCGGGCGAGGTGCGCGCTGGACGTCCAGACCTTCTGCCCGTCGACCACCCAGTCCTCGCCGTCGCGGACCGCACGGGTGCCGAGCGCCGCCAGGTCGGACCCGGCGCCGGGCTCGCTGAACAGCTGGCACCAGACCTCTTCGCCGGTCCACAGCGGGCGCAGAAGCCGGCGCTTCTGCTCCTCGGTGCCGTACTGGAGGATCGTCGGGGCGGCCATGCCGAGTCCGATACCGATGCGACGGGGGTCGTTGTCGGGGGCGCCCGCGGCCTCCAGTTCGGTGTCGACGACGGTCTGGAGGGAGCGGGGGGCGCCGAGTCCGCCCAGGCCCTCCGGGTAGTGCACCCAGGCGAGTCCGGCGTCGAAGCGGGCCCTGAGGAAGTCCGGTCGGGCGGTGGTCGCCGGCGGGTGGGCGGCCAGCAACTCCTTCGTACGGGCCCGCAGTTCCGCTGCGTCGGTCATGCGGCGGCTCCCTTCTCCAGGTTCTCCGGGACGACGGCCACCCGGCCGGTCGTCCTGCCGTCGGCCACCCGCTGCACGGCGTCGGCGGCCCCGCCGAGCGGTACCCGCTCGCTCACCAGCGGCTTGATCGCGCCCCGCGTGGCCAGCTCGGTGAGCTGCTCGTGGCAGTGCCGGACCAGTTCGGGGTTCTTGGTGTTGTACAGGCCCCAGTGCAGGCCGAGGACGGCGTAGTTCTTCACCAGGGCGTGGTTCAGCGCCGGGCTGGGGATGGTGCCGCTCGCGAAGCCGACGACGACGATCCGGCCCTCGAAGGCGACGACCTTGGCGGACTGGGCGTAGGCCTGACCGCCCACCGGGTCGTAGACCACGTCGGCGCCCCGGCCGCCGGTGGCCTCCTTCACGGCGGCCACGACGTCCTCGCCCTGGCGGTCCACGACCACGTCGCAGCCCAGCTCGCGGGCGACGGCCGCCTTCTCCGGGCCGCCGACGACGCCGATGACGGTCGCGCCGGCGGCCTTGCCGAGCTGCACGGCCGCGCTGCCGACCCCGCCGGCGGCGGCGTGGACGAGCAGGGTCTCGCCGGCCTCCAGCCGGGCCCGGCGGTGCAGGCCGAACCAGCCGGTCTGGTAGCCGATGTGCAGGGCGGCGGCCTCGGCGTCGTCCAGGGCGTCCGGCGCGGGCAGCAGGGCACGGGCGTCCGCGAGGGCGTACTCGGCGAAGCCGCCGTGCGGCAGCGCCGGGTTGGCGAGGACGCGGCGCCCGTCCTCGGTCTCGCCGCAGACCTCCACGCCCGGCGTGAACGGCAGCGGCGGCCTGACCTGGTACTGCCCCCGGCACAGCAGGGCGTCCGGGAAGTTGATGTTCGCGGCGCGGACCCTCAGCAGGACCTGGCCATCACCGGGCGTGGGCGGCGCCACGTCCGCGAGGCGCATCACCTCGCCCGGCTCGCCGTTCTCGTGCACCTGCCATGCCTGCATGCGGGGCCTCCACCGACTGCGTCGTCCGACCGGGTCTCCCGCATACTAAGCGGTCGCTTGCCAATCAGGGAACAGGTCGCGGCCCGTCGCACGTCAGGACCGGGCGGGCCGCGCCCTCACGTGCATGCGCTCCCCCTGCGGACCGAACAGGCTGAGGAACTCGACCGGCCCCTCCCCCGTCGACCCGAACCAGTGCGGCACCCGGGTGTCGAACTCGGCGGCCTCCCCCGCAGACACCACGACGTCGTGTTCCCCGAGCACCAGGCGCAGCCGGCCGGAGAGGACGTAGAGCCACTCATACCCCTCGTGGGTGCGGGGGTCCGGCTCCTCCTCGTGCCGGGGTACCAGCACCTTGAACGCCTGGAGTCCGCCCGGCTGGCGGGTGAGGGGCCAGTGGGTGCGGCCGTGGCGCACGATCGGCTCGGACCTCACCCGGGGGTCGCCGACCGGCGGGGCGCCGACCAGCTCGTCCAGCGGCACCTGGTGGGCCCGGGCGATCGGCAGCAGCAGTTCGAGGCTGGGTTTGCGCAGCCCCGACTCCAGCCGCGAGAGGGTGCTCACCGAGATGCCGGTCGTCTCGGACAGGGCCGCCAGGGTCACCTCCCGCTCCTTGCGGACCTGCCGGAGCCTCGGTCCGACACCGGCGAGAACGTCGTCTGCAGTCATGGGGATATTGCAGAACCGGCAAATACGTTTGTCAATCCCGTGGGATCCGGGCGACCTTGTGCGTGGAGGTGGTCACCATGACCCAGAGCAAAGACCTGACCGGGAAGACGGACCCGACCGGTACGTACGACGTGATCGTCGTCGGCGGCGGTGCGGCAGGGCTGTCCGCCGCGCTCGTCCTGGGCCGCTCGCGGCGGCGCACCCTGGTCGTCGACGCGGGTGAGCCGCGCAACGCGCCGTCGGACCACATGCAGGGGTACCTGACCCGGGACGGCATGTCGCCGGCCGAGTTCCTGGCACTCGGCCGGGAGGAGATCGCCCGGTACGGCGTGGAGTTCGTCCGCGACCGGGTGGTGGACGTGTCCCGGGGAGAGGACTTCGCCGTGGCACTGGCCGGCGGGCGGACCGCGCACGCCCGTCGGCTGATCGTCACCACCGGGCTCAGGGACGAGCTGCCGGCGGTGCCCGGCGTCGCCGAACGGTTCGGCCGGGACGTCCTGCACTGCCCGTTCTGCCACGGCTGGGAGGTGCGTGACGAGCGCTTCGGCGTACTGGCCTCCAGTCCGCGCAGCGTCCACCAGGCGCTGATGGTGTCCGGCTGGTCGGACGACGTGACGCTCTTCCTGCACACGGTCGCCGAGCGGGAACTGTCCGACGACGACCTGCGCCGGCTCTCGGCGGCCGGCGTCAAGGTGGTGCCCGGCGAGGTCGCCGGGCTGCGGGTGGAGGACGACCGGCTCAACGGGGTCCGGCTGGCGGACGGCTCGACGCACGACCGCTCGGTGCTTTTCGTCGCCCCGCGCGCCCTGCCGCAGACCGGCCTGATGGAGCGGCTGGGTGCCGAGCTGGAGGAGACGCCGTACGGCGCGTATCCCGTCGTCGACCCGACGGGCCGGACCACCGTGCCCGGGGTGTGGACCGCCGGCAACGCGATGGGGTTCGCCGAGCAGGTCGTCCACGCGGCGAGCGGCGGCTACCGCGCGGCCGGGGCCGTCGTCGGCGACCTGATCATGTCGGACCTGGACGCGGCCCTGGAGGCGTAGGGCGAAACGACGGGCAGGCACACGACCCGTACGGAACGGCGTCTCCCCACCCGGGACGCGGACAGGCGGCTGGGGAAGGACGGGGGACGACGGTCACCGTCCCCGGGCACGGTCACGCGGCTGGGGGTGGTACGACGGCGACCGCCCCGGAGACGGTCACGCGGCCGGGGGCGGGAACGACGGCAACCACCCCGGAGACGGACACGCGGCTGCGGGCGGTACGACGGCGACCGCCCCCGGGCGCGGACACACGCCCCGGCACCGGGACGACGGCGACCGCCCCGGACGCGGACACACGGCCGGGGGCGGGAACGACGGCAACCGCCCCGGACGCGGACACACGCCCGCGACGGGCGCGACGGCGACTCCGTCCCGTCGCGCGCATACGCACCGGGGGCGGCACCCGCGCACGCGTCCACACCCAACAGGCACGACACCCGGGGCGACGTCTGGGCGCGCGCGGACCACCAGGCACGCCCCAGGGGCGCCGCACGCCGCTCCGCACGCCCCTGGGGCGCCGCACGCGCCCCGGGGGCCCTCGCCGTTCGTGTCGGTGCGGTCCGGCGGGAGGCGCGCACCCCGCGCCGTGGGTCCCGCGCCGTGGGTCCCGCACCGTGGGTCCCGCACCGGGCGGGCCCCGGGCCGGGCGGGAGCTGGCCCGCCGTACCGGAGCCCCGGCCGTCGAGGCGGGGCGGAAGGTGTGGACGCGCGGGTGTGACGCCGTCCTCTCCGGTGCACCATGACTGCATGCTGCTTGCCCGGTTGGCCCAGGTGTCCCGGGACGTCGCCGCCACCTCGGCGCGGTCCCGGAAGACCGCCCTGCTCGCGGAGTTGTTCCGGGAGGCGGAGGCGGAGGACGTGCCGGTCGTCATCCCGTACCTGGCGGGGCGGCTCCCCCAGGGCCGGATCGGCGTCGGCTGGAAGGTGCTGAGCCGCCGGGTCGAACCGGCCGCCGAGCCGACCCTGACCGTGCGCGAGGTGGACGCCCGGATCACCCGGCTCGGCGCGGTGTCCGGCGCCGGGGCGCAGGCCGAGCGGACCCGCCTGGTCGGTGAGCTGATGGGCGCGGCCACCGAGGACGAACAGCGCTTCCTGTTCGGGCTGCTCACCGGCGAGGTCCGGCAGGGCGCCCTGGACGCGGTCGCCGTCGAGGGCCTGGCCGGGGCGACCGGGGCCGCGTCGGCGGACGTCCGCCGCGCGGTGATGCTCGCGGGCTCCCTGCAGACGGTCGCCGAGGCCCTGCTCGCCGAGGGCCCCGGCGCCCTGGACCGCTTCCGGCTCACCGTCGGCCGCCCGGTCCTGCCGATGCTGGCGCACAGCGCCTCCTCGGTCGCCGAGGCGGTCGGCAAGCTGGGCGCCTGCGCGGTCGAGGAGAAGCTGGACGGCATCCGGGTCCAGGTGCACCGGGAGGGCGGCACCGTACGGGTCTGCACCCGCACCCTGGACGACATCACCGACCGGCTCCCCGAAGTCACCGCGGCGGCCCTCGGGCTGCCCGGCGAGCGGTTCGTCCTGGACGGCGAGGTGATCTCCCTCGACGGGAGCGGACGCCCGCGTTCCTTCCAGGAGACCGCCGGGCGGGTCGGCTCCCGCACGGACGTGGCCACGGCCGCGCGGGCGGTCCCCGTCTCCGTCGTGTTCTTCGACGCCCTGTCCGTCGACGGCCGCGACCTGCTCGACCTGCCGCTGACCGAGCGGCACGCGGAACTGGCCCGGCTGGTTCCGGAGCCGATGAGGGTGCGGCGCACCCTGGTACGGGGTCCCGAGGAGGCCCCGGCCGCGGAGGAGTTCCTCTCCGCGACCCTTGAACGGGGCCACGAGGGCGTCGTCGTCAAGGCACTCGACGCCGCCTACAGCGCGGGCCGGCGCGGCGCGTCCTGGCTGAAGGTCAAGCCCGTGCACACCCTGGACCTGGTCGTCCTGGCCGCCGAGTGGGGCCACGGCCGCCGCACCGGCAAGCTCTCCAACCTCCACCTGGGCGCCCGCACCGCCGACGGCTCCTTCGTCATGCTCGGCAAGACCTTCAAGGGCATGACCGACGCGCTGCTGACCTGGCAGACCGAGCGGCTGCGGGAGCTCGCCGTCGAGGAGCACGCCTGGGGAGTGACCGTACGCCCCGAACTCGTCGTGGAGATCGCCTACGACGGCATCCAGCGCTCCACCCGCTATCCGGCCGGCGTCACCCTCCGCTTCGCCCGCGTGATCCGCTACCGCGACGACAAGCGCCCGCAGGAGGCGGACACGGTACGGGCGCTGCTCGCCGCGCATCCCGGGGTGGCCCCGTGAGGCGCAGCGCGGGTCTGCTCCTGCACCGTCCCGGCCCCCAGGGCCGGCAGGTGCTGCTCGGCCACATGGGCGGGCCCTTCCACGCCCGTCGCGACGCCGGGGCCTGGACGATCCCCAAGGGCGAGTACGACCCCGCCGAACCGGCCTGGGACGCCGCCCGGCGAGAGTTCGAGGAGGAGCTGGGACTGGCGCCGCCCGACGGGGAGGCGGTCCCGCTCGGCGAGGTCCGCCAGTCCGGCGGCAAGATCGTCACGGCCTGGGCGGTCGAGGCCGACCTCGACCCGGCGACGGTCGTCCCCGGCACGTTCCGCATGGAGTGGCCGCCGCGGTCGGGCCGCGTCGAGGAGTTCCCCGAGCTGGACCGCGTGGCGTGGTTCCCGGTGGACCGGGCGCGCGAAGTGATCGTGAAGGCGCAGGCCGCGTTTCTCGACCGGCTGGCTGAGCACTCGCACTGACGAGAGGCCACGGGCGGCGGCGAGGGACGACGAGACCGACGAGAGCAGTCCGCGTTGCGGCACCCCGCGCCGGGCGCCAAGGTCGAAGCACGAGTCTGCACCCAGGGAGGTCGGCCATGCCCATCGCGACGGTGAACCCGGCGAACGGCGAGACGCTCAGGACGTACGAGGCCATGGGCGAGGAGGAGATCGAGCGCCGGCTCCAGCTCGCGGAGGCCACCTTCCGCACGTACCGGACGACGACGTTCGACGAGCGGGCCCGGCTCCTGCACCGGGCCGCCGACCTCCTGGAGGAGGACCGGGACGAGATCGGCAAGGTCATCACCACCGAGATGGGCAAGCCGGTCCGGCAGGCCCGCGCGGAGGCCGCCAAGTGCGCCAAGGCGATGCGCTGGTACGCCGACCACGCGGCCGGCCTGCTCGCCGACGAGGAGCCCGCCGAGGCGGACGTGAAGGACTCCGGCGCCTTGCGGGTCCTGGTCCGTTACCGGCCGCTCGGCCCGGTGCTCGCGGTGATGCCGTGGAACTTCCCTTTGTGGCAGGTGATCCGGTTCGCGGCACCCGCGCTGATGGCGGGCAACGTCGGCCTGCTCAAGCACGCGTCGAACGTCCCGCAGACCGCCCTGTACCTCGAGGACCTGTTCCACCGGGCGGGCTTCCCCGAGGGCTGCTTCCAGACCCTGCTCGTCGGCTCGGCCGCGGTCGACGACATCCTGCGGGACGAGCGCGTCCGCGCCGCCACCCTCACCGGCAGCGAGCCCGCCGGACGCGCGGTCGCCTCCACCGCGGGGGAGATGGTCAAGAAGACGGTGCTGGAGCTGGGCGGCAGCGACCCGTTCGTCGTCATGCCGTCCGCCGACATCGACCGGGCCGCCCGGGTGGCCGTGAACGCCCGCACGCAGAACGCCGGGCAGTCCTGCATCGCCGCCAAGCGGTTCATCGTGCACACGGACGTCTACGACGCCTTCGCCGAGCGCTTCACCGAGGGCATGGAGGCCCTGCGGGTCGGCGATCCCATGGACGAGGAGACGGAGGTCGGCCCCCTCTCCAGCGAGCGGGGCGTGGCGGACCTCGTGGAGTTGGTCGACGACGCGGTGCGCGCCGGCGCGACGGTGCTGTGCGGTGGCGAACGCCCCGACGGGCCCGGCTGGTACTACCCGCCGACCGTGCTGGCCGGCGTCACCCGGGAGATGCGCATCCACCGCGAGGAGGCCTTCGGCCCGGTCGCCACCCTCTACCGCGCGGCCGACCTGGACGAGGCGGTGCTGATCGCCAACGACACGGACTTCGGGCTCAGTTCCAACGTGTGGACGCGCGACGAGGCCGATGTGGACCGTTTCGTACGGGACCTGGAGGCGGGCGGCGTGTACGTCAACGGGATGACGGCCTCGCATCCCGCGCTCCCCTTCGGCGGGGTCAAGCGGTCGGGCTACGGGCGTGAGCTGTCCGGGCACGGAATCCGCGAGTTCTGCAACATCACCACCGTATGGCACGGAGCGTGAGCCTTCCGCGACTACGATCCCCCCTGTGAACCGCGAAGTGACCCTGCCTCTGATCGTCGACGACCGCGGCACCCTTCAGGTCGCCGCGTCCGACGTGAGCAAGCTGCTGCGCACGGTGGGCGGGCGATGGCTGCGGCTGGTGGAGGGCGGCGAGGAGAGTCTGGACGAGGACACGGTCGCGGCCCTGACCATCGAGCTCGCCAAGCTGGCCGACCGGATCGACGTGGCCTGCATCGCCCACAGCAGCGGCCAGTCCTCCTGATGCGACGTACACCTGCCGTCCCGCAGTTTCACTGAGATGGAGCAACCCCGCGAGAGATTGCGGCCCCGGTGAGTGACCGTGGATGGACACCCCCAATGGGTGCGCCACTTACCGGCCGGTGGGCGAAAGCCCTCCGCGAGGTGAAAGCAGGTACGGTTCATGGCGACTTTGTGCAGACCCTCGGTGTCCGTTCCAGAGCACGTGATCACGATGGAGGAGACGCTGGAGCTGGCGCGTGAGCGTCACGCCGACCACCCCCAACTGCCGTTGGCCCTCCGGCTGATCGAGAACACCGGCGTGCGCACCCGGCACATCGTGCAGCCCATCGAGGAGACGCTGAAGCACCCCGGCTTCGAGGACCGCAACAGGCTGTACGAGCGGGAGGCGAAGGCCCGCGTCCCGGCCGTGGTCGAACAGGCCCTCGACGACGCGGAACTGCTCGTCACCGACATCGACGTCATCATCTACGTCTCGTGCACGGGCTTCATGATGCCCTCGCTCACGGCGTGGCTGATCAACGAGATGGGCTTCGACACCACCACACGACAGATACCCATCGCCCAGCTGGGTTGCGCGGCCGGCGGTGCGGGCATCAACCGGGCCCACGACTTCTGCAGCGCCTACCCCGAGGCCAACGCGTTGATCGTGGCCTGCGAGTTCTGCTCGCTGTGCTACCAGCCCACCGACATCAGCGTCGGATCCCTGCTCTCCAACGGCCTCTTCGGCGACGGCGTCGCCGCCGCGGTGGTCCGCGGGCGGGGCGGCACGGGTGTCCGACTGGAGCGCAACGGCTCGTACCTGATCCCCAAGACGGAAGAGTGGATCATGTACGACGTGAAGGCGACCGGCTTCCACTTCCTGCTGGACAAGCGGGTGCCGGCCACCATGGAGCCGCTCGCACCGGCCCTGCAGGAACTGGCCAGGACCCATGGCTGGGACGCCTCCGACCTGGACTTCTACATCATCCACGCGGGCGGGCCCCGAATCCTGGACGACCTCAGCACGTTCCTTCAGGTCGACCCGCACGCGTTCCGGTTCAGCCGGGCGACGCTCACCGAGTACGGCAACATCGCCAGCGCCGTCGTCCTGGACGCGCTGCGCAGGCTCTTCGACGAAGGCGGCGTCAGCGACCGGTCGCGCGGACTGCTGGCCGGTTTCGGCCCCGGCATCACCGCCGAGATGTCCCTGGGCCGCTGGCAGACCGCGGACGATGTCCAGGGCGTGAGGCAACCGTGAGCGCAGAAACGATTCCCCGGACGGCGCCGCCCGTCCGGGACCGGCCGGCCCCCCTCACGTGGTGAGCGGGCCATGACGACGACGGAAGGGCTGCTGGTGCCGCCGGGGCACGGCCGGGTCGTGCAGACGCCGGCCCAGCACGTGACGTTCAAGGTGACCGGTTCGCACTCGCGCATGGCCTCCACCTTCGAGGTGATCGTGCCGCCGGGTTTCGACGTCGGCGCCCACGTGCACACCCGCAGCGAGGAACTCTTCTACGTGCTCGAGGGCGAGCTGGACGTGCTCGCCTTCGAGCCGCGGGTCCGCACTGCCGACAACTGGCAGAAATGGCAGTCGAGTTCCGGGAACCGTGTGGTACGCGCCACCCCCGGCACGGTCATCGTCGTGCCGCCCGGCTGCCCCCACGCCTTCGCCAACCCGACGGACGAGCCCGCGAAGATGTTCTTCCAGGCGAGCCCGCCCCCGGACCACGAGCGCTACTTCGAGGAACTGCTGGAGATCCTGGGCACCGGAGGCCCACCCGACCACGAGGCCATCGAGGCGCTCAGGGCCAAGTACGACATCGAGCAGCTCACACCCCTGAAACACCGGTGAGAGTGCCCGCCCCCCGGGGCGCGGGGCCGTGCCGGTCCGCGGCTCCGCGCGGGTGTGAGCAGTCCCACACCAGTCCCCTACGAGGGCCGCGAGTCCGCGTCGGCCCCGGCCCCCGCGCCCCGGGTCCTAGCGGATCGGCATTCCCGACAACGTCCGGGCGATCACCAGTCGCTGGATCTCGCTCGTCCCCTCGAAGATGGTGTAGATGGCGGAGTCACGGTGCATCCGCTCCACCGGGTACTCCCGCGTGTACCCGTTGCCGCCCAGGATCTGGACCGCCTGGGCGGTCACCTTCTTCGCCGTCTCGCTCGCGAACAGTTTGGACATCGACCCCTCGGCCGCGGTGAACGGCTTGCCGTTGACCGCCATCCACGAGGCCCGCCACACCAGCAGGCGCGCCGCGTCGATGGACGTCCGCATGTCCGCCAGCTGGAAGGCGACGCCCTGGTTGTCGATGATCGGCCGCCCGAACTGCTCACGGGTCCGGGCGTAGTCGAGCGCCACCTCGTACGCGGCACGGGCCGTGCCCACCGCCATCGCGCCGACCGCCGGGCGGGACGCCTCGAACGTGGCCATCGCGGCGTTCTTGACCCGCTCACCCCCCTTCCTGGCCTTCTCGCGGGCGCGGGCCAGGCGCGCGTCCAGCTTCTCCTTGCCGCCGAGCAGACAGGAGCCGGGCACGCGCACGCCGTCCAGGATCACCTCGGCGGTGTGCGAGGCGCGGATGCCGTGCTTCTTGAACTTCTGGCCCTGGGACAGCCCCCGGGTGCCGGGCGGGACGATGAAGGACGCGTGGCCCTTGGAACCCAGCTCCGGGTCGACGACCGCGACCACGACGTGGACGCCCGCGATGCCGCCGTTGGTCGCCCACGTCTTGGTGCCGTTGATCACCCACTCGTCCTTGGCCTCGTCGTACACGGCGCGCGTGCGCATGGAGGCCACGTCGGAGCCGGCGTCCGGCTCGGAGGAGCAGAAGGCCGCGACCCTGACGTCCTTGGTGTCGCCGTACATCTGCGGGATCCAGGTGCCGATCTGCTCCTCGGTGCCGTTGGCGAGGACGCCGACGGCGGCGAGGCCGGTGCCGACGATGGACAGGGCGATGCCGGCGTCGCCCCAGAACAGCTCCTCCATCGTCATGGGGATGCCGAGGCCGGTGGGGTCGAAGTACTGCTGGGCGTAGAAGTCGAGGGAGTAGATGCCGACCTTGGCGGCCTCCTGGATGACCGGCCAGGGAGTCTCCTCACGCTCGTCCCATTCGGCGGCCGCGGGGCGGATGACGTCGGCGGCGAAGCCGTGCAGCCAGTCCCGGACCTCCTTCTGTTCGTCGTTGAGCTCCATGGTGAACTCGGCCATGTCCCCTCCAGTGACCCACGTACGCGTTACTTGCGGTAACCGGAGTCTGTTACCGGCGGGTAAGGAAAGTCAACTCCCGGGGCCCCGTCGCCCTCCCGTTCGATCTCCGGCGCCCGTCAGGTGCTAGTTTGCGCAGGCGTCACCGAACGAGCACGGGTGGGGAGAGCACATGGACACCACGCAGCGGACCGATCAGCAGCGGTCCGCCGACCGCAGACGGCGCGAGCTGCTGGAGGCCGCCGACCGGGTGGTGCTGCGCGACGGCCCCCAGGCCTCGATGAACGCCATCGCCGCCGAGGCCGGCATCACCAAGCCGATCCTCTACCGCCACTTCGGCGACAAGGGCGGGCTGTACGCCGCTCTCGCCCAGCGGCACACGGACGCACTCCTCTCCTCGCTGCGGGCCGCCCTCGACGCACCGGCGGAGGACCGGCGGCGACGCGTCGAGGCCACCCTGGACACCTATCTGGCGGCCATCGAGGCACGCCCGCAGGTGTACCGCTTCCTGATGCACCCGGCGGAGGGCAGCACCACACCGGGCGACCAGGCCGAGCAGGGCTTCGACGTGGGCAAGCACTCGGCGCCGTTGCTGCGTCGCATGGGCGAGGAACTGGCCCAGGTCATCGAGGAGCGCCTCGACGTCGGCCCGGGCACACAGCAACTGGCCCGGGTGTGGGGCCACGGGATCGTCGGCATGATGCACGCCGCCGGGGACTGGTGGCTGGGCGAGCGGCCCTGCTCCCGGGCGGAGTTGGTGACGAGCCTGGCGGATCTGCTGTGGGGGCGGCTGTCCGCGGCCGGGGACAAGGAGGGCGGCCCGGGGTTCTGACGGTCGCGCACCGAGCACGGCACCGACCGAGGACCGCCCCGCCCTGAACCCGGCGCCCCACCTGGGGCCGGCACCACCCCAGTACGACGCCCGCCCGGTGACCGGTCACGCGCCGAGCAGGGCGACCTCCCCTGCCCTCAGGCCGGCACCGCCCCAAGCCGGTCGCCCGCCCCGCAGCCGGCCGTCCCCCCACGCCGCACCTGGCCAACCGCGCGCCCCGCAGCCGGCCGTCCCCCACGCCGCCCCTGGCCAACCGCGCGCCGGGCAAGGCGACCGCCCCGGCCGGAGGCCGACCCCGCCCCGAGCGCGGCGCCGGGGCCGCTCCGGGGCCCCGGGCTCCCGCGGACGCGCTCAGCGGTGCCAGGAGGCGCGCGCCACCTGCCGCATGAGCCTGCGGTGCCGCCAGCCCGACAGCCGGTCGGCGTACACCCGCCCCTCCAGGTGATCGCACTCGTGCTGCAGACACCGGGCGAAGAACCCCGTCCCGCGCACGGTGACCGGCTCCCCGGTGACAGTGAGCCCCGTCACGACCGCCTCGTCGTGACGCTCGGTCCCGGCCTCGAGTCCCGGCAGTGACAGACAACCCTCCGGGCCGCGCACCACCACACCGTCGGTCCCGACGAGCCGCGGGTTCACCACGTGCCCGAGGTGGCGCTCGTCCTCGTCGTCCGGGCAGTCGTACACGAAGACGCGTACCGGCTCGCCGATCTGGTTCGCGGCCAGGCCCACCCCCTGGGCGGCGTACATGGTGGCGAACAAGTCCTCCACCAGGGAGGCGAGTTCGGGACCGAAGTCGGTCACCTCCTCGCAAGGGGTGTGCAGGGCGGGATCGCCGATGAGGGTGAGGGGGCGGACGCGCCCGTGGGCGCCCGGGATGGAACCGTGTCGCATGGCGGCAAGAGTAAGGTCCCTGTGTCCCCCGGCGGTCCGCGCCCATCGCCGGGACCGCGTGGCCGGTGCCGCGATTCGGGAGTGCGAATGGATCTCGATAGGCTGAGGTCCACACCACGTGGCCGTCAGGCTTCAGGCGCGGCGCGTACGCAAGGAGGATCGAGAACTGATGGCAGGCAACTCGGACCCGCTCACGCCGCGGGCCAAGCTCGCCGTGACCGCGGGCAAGGCGGTCGCGGCGGCATCTCGCGCCGCGGGGCGCGGCAGCGGTTCGGTGATCGGCGGCCGGGTCGCGCTGAAACTCGACCCCGACCTCCTCGCCCGGCTCGCCCAGCACCTCGATGTGACGCTGGTCTCGGCGACGAACGGCAAGACCACCACCACCCGGCTCATCGCCGAGGCGCTCAAGGCGGCCGGCCCGGTCGTCTCCAACGCGCTCGGCGCCAACATGCCGGCCGGCATCACCTCGGCGCTCGCGGGCGGCGCGGACGCCCGCTACGGCGTCATCGAGGTCGACGAGAAGTACCTCGTCGGCGTCGCCCAGGCCACCGAGCCGAAGTGCATCGCCCTGCTCAACCTCTCCCGCGACCAGCTCGACCGCGCCGCCGAGACCCGGATGCTCGCCGAGAACTGGCGCGAGGGCCTGGCCGGTTCGAAGGCCGTGATCGTCGCCAACGCCGACGACCCGCTGGTGGTGTGGGCCGCTTCCTCCTCCCCCAACGTGATCTGGGTCGCCGCCGGGCAGATGTGGAAGGACGACGCCTGGTCCTGCCCGGCCTGCGGCGGCGTGATGCAGCGGCCGGGCGACGACTGGTTCTGCGGCGAGTGCGGCTTCCGCCGTCCCACGCCGAGCTGGGCGCTGTCCGGCGACCACGTCCTGGACCCGCACGGCTCGGCCTGGCCGATCCACCTCCAGCTCCCGGGCCGTGCCAACAAGGCCAACGCCGCCTCCTCGGCCGCCGTCTGCGCGGTCTTCGGGGTGCCGCCGCAGGTCGCGCTGGAGCGGATGTACCAGGTGCAGGCGGTCGCCGGGCGCTACGACGTCGTCCAGTTCCAGGGCCGCGACCTGCGTCTGCTGCTCGCCAAGAACCCGGCCGGCTGGCTGGAGACCTTCTCCCTGATCGACCCGCCGCCGGCCCCGGTGATCCTGTCGGTGAACGCGCGCGGCGCCGACGGCACCGACACCTCCTGGCTGTGGGACGTGGACTACACCCGGCTGACCGGCCACCCGATCTGTGTGATCGGCGACCGGAAGCTGGACCTCGCGGTGCGCCTGGAGGTGGCCAACCAGCAGTTCCAGGTGTGCGAGGACCTCGACCAGGCGGTCCAGCTGTGCCCGCCGGGCCGGGTGGAGGTCATCGCGAACTACACCGCCTTCCAGGACCTGCGCCGCCGCGTCGGCAACTGACCACGAGACCTCAGGGGACTTGAAGTGAGCGACAACCAGCTGCGGGTCGTCTGGATCTACCCGGACCTGCTCAGCACGTACGGCGACCAGGGCAACGCCCTGGTGGTGGAGCGCAGGGCCCGGCAGCGGGGCCTCGACGTGGCCCGGCTCGACGTGCGTAGCGACCAGCCGATCCCGACCTCGGGCGACATCTACCTGATCGGCGGCGGCGAGGACCGGCCGCAACGGCTCGCGGCCGAGCGGCTGCGCCGGGACGGCGGCCTGTACCGGGCGGTGGAGAACGGCGCGATCGTCTTCTCCGTCTGCGCCGGCTACCAGATCCTGGGCCACGAGTTCATCAACGACCTGGGGCAGCGCGAACCCGGCCTCGGTCTGCTCGACGTGGTCTCGACGCGCGGCGAGGGCGAGCGGTGCGTGGGCGACGTCCTGGGCGACATCGACCCCCGCCTGGGCCTCCCCCCGCTGACCGGCTTCGAGAACCACCAGGGCGTCACCCATCTCGGCCCCACCGCCCGCCCGCTCGCCCAGGTCCGCTTCGGCAACGGCAACGGCACGGGCGACGGTACCGAGGGCGCGTACAACGACACGGTCTTCGGGACGTACATGCACGGCCCCGTGCTGGCACGCAACCCGCTGATCGCGGACCTGCTGCTGAAACTGGCCCTCGACGTGAACGCGCTGCCGCCGACCGACGACCGCTGGTACGAGGCGCTGCGGGGCGAGCGCATCGCCGCCGCGCAGCAGTCGGCCTGACGCCTGGGGAAAGCCCGTCTGACGGCTTATCCGCACAGGTGAGCGGGCACGTCCAGTAGGCGGACGCACGGTTCGGTCCCGCCGCCCGATGCCGCTAGGGTGGCGGGGATCGAGCCGGACAGCGCGGTCCGGACCCGTGCCACGTTGAGAAGGTATTTCGGGCTATGCGCATTGGTGTCCTCACGTCCGGCGGCGACTGCCCCGGCCTGAACGCCGTCATCCGGTCCGTCGTGCACCGTGCCGTCGTCGACCACGGCGACGAGGTCATCGGCTTCCGGGACGGCTGGAAGGGCCTCCTGGAGTGTGACTACCTCAAGCTCGACCTCGACGCGGTCGGCGGCATCCTGGCCCGCGGCGGCACCATCCTCGGCTCCTCCCGGGTCCGCCCCGAGCATCTGCGCGACGGTGTCGAGCGCGCCCGGGGACACGTCAGGGAACTCGGCGTGGACGCGATCATCCCGATCGGCGGGGAGGGCACGCTGAAGGCGGCCCGGCTGCTCTCCGACAACGGCCTGCCCATCGTGGGCGTGCCGAAGACCATCGACAACGACATAGCGGTCACCGACGTCACCTTCGGCTTCGACACGGCCGTGACCGTCGCCACCGAAGCCCTGGACCGGCTGAAGACCACCGCCGAGTCCCACCAGCGGGTGCTGATCGTGGAGGTCATGGGCCGTCACACCGGGTGGATCGCGCTGCACTCGGGCATGGCGGCCGGCGCGCACGCCGTGGTCGTGCCGGAGCGGCCCTTCGACATCGACGAGTTGGCCGCCAAGGTCGGGGAGCGCTTCTCGGCGGGCAAGCGGTTCGCGATCGTGGTGGCCGCCGAGGGTGCCAAGCCGAAGGCCGGCACCATGGACTTCGACGAGGGCGGCACGGACGTCTACGGCCACGAGCGCTTCGCCGGGATCGCCCGCCAGCTCTCGATCGAGCTGGAGGAGCGGCTCGGCAAGGAGGCCCGGCCGGTGATACTCGGGCACGTGCAGCGCGGCGGCACGCCGACGGCGTACGACCGGGTGCTGGCGACCCGGTTCGGATGGCACGCGGTGGAGGCCGCGCACCGCGGGGAGTTCGGGATGATGACGGCCCTGCGCGGGACGGACATCCGGATGGTGCCGCTCGCCGAGGCGGTCGAGTCGCTGAAGACGGTGCCGGACGCACGGTACGACGAGGCGGAGTGCGTGCTCTAGCCGTCCGGCGGCTGTGGGGCGCGGGTGCCCGCGCCCGTGCGGTGGAGCCGCGCATCGATACGGCCCGCGCCTCTTGCGGGGCGCTGTACCGCCCCCGGTCACACACGTGGCCGGGGGCGGTTCTAGTCTTGCTTCGGACAGACGGCGCTCAACCGCGCTCAACCCCCACGAAACAGGAGCCGGCGGATGGATCACAGCGGGCACGGCATGACGATGGATCTGCCGCCGTTCACGCTGGGACGAGGTCTCGCGTGGTCGGCGGACCCCTTCTTCCTGATCGCCTGCCTCCTGGGACTGGCGCTGTACGGCTGGGGCGTCGTCCGGCTGACCCGGCGCGGCGACAAGTGGCCCGTCGGACGGACCGTCGCCTTCGTCACCGGTGTGCTGAGCATCGGGCTGGTGATGTGCACCAAGCTCAACGACTACGGCATGGTCATGTTCAGCGTGCACATGGTGCAGCACATGATGATCAGCATGGTGTCGCCGATCCTGTTGCTCCTCGGCGCACCGATCACCCTGGCCCTGCGCGCACTGCCCACGGCCGGACGCGGCCGCAAGGGCCCGCGCGAGCTGCTGCTGATGCTGCTGCACAGCCGCTACATGCGGGTCATCACGCATTTCGCGTTCACGATCCCGCTGTTCATCGCGAGTCTGTACGCGCTGTACTTCACGCCCCTCTTCGACTTCCTGATGGGCTCCCAGACCGGGCACATCGCGATGATGGTGCACTTCCTGGCCGTCGGTGTGGTGTTCTTCTGGCCGATCATGGGCGTGGACCCGGGCCCGCACCGGCCCGGCCACCTGATGCGGATCCTGGAACTGTTCGCGGGCATGCCGTTCCACGCGTTCTTCGGCATCGCGCTGATGATGGCGTCCTCGCCGATGGTCGAGACGTTCCGGAACCCGCCCGCCTCGCTCGGCATCGACGCGCTCTCCGACCAGAACGCGGCCGGCGGCATCGCCTGGGCCTTCAGCGAGGTCCCGTCCGTTCTCGTGCTGCTCGCGCTGCTGTTCCAGTGGTACGCCTCCGAGGAGCGGCAGGCCCGGCGCACCGACCGGGCCGCCGACCGCGACGGCGACAAGGAACTCGAGGCGTACAACGCCTATCTGGCCTCACTGAACACACGCGGCGGCTGAGCGGCGGCACCGTTCAGTAGCATGTGGCGCGTCGGGGGAACCGCCCGGGGGGAGCGGTATGACACGCCACGCGTTCTCAGGACCACCGCCGTCGGGAGTGGGCCGGGTCGTCGCCGGCCGCTATCTGCTGCTGCGCCCGCTCGGTGACGGCGGGGCGGGCCGGGTGTGGCTCGCCCACGACCGGACACTGGGGCGGGAGGTCGCGCTGAAGGCCGGTCCGGGTGCGGCCCGGGGTGCGGCAGGGCCGCACGGCCATCCGCACACGGTGACCGTGTACGACGTGACGGTGCACGAGGGTGTGCCGTGGCTCGTCATGGAGTACGTGGCGGACGCGGTCGACCTGCGGGAGCTGGTGGCCCGGCACGGTCCGGCGGCCCCCGCCGACTGCGCCCGGATCGGGCTCGCCGTGCTCGCCGCGCTGGCCGCCGGGCACGAGCGGGGCGTGCCGTACCGGGAGGTGGACCCGGCGGACGTCCTGCTGGCGCCGGACGCCACGGGCGCGCCGTACGGCCGGATCCTGCTCGCGGAGCACGGCCTGCGCGTACGACCGGCCGACGCCGCGGGTCTCCGGGCCGGGCTGCACGCGCTCGGCCGCACCCTGTACTACGGCGTCGAGGGCCGCGAGCCGTTCGACGGGGTGCCTGGTCCGGCCGGACCGGGGATGCCGCGTCCGCCGGTGCGGGCCGGTGCGCTCAGGCCCCTGCTGGACAGGCTCCTCGCGGGGGACCCGGCACTTCGCGGCTCGGTGGCCGAGGCCGAGGCGGAGCTGGCGTGGATCATCACGCCGCAGACCGAGGTGTACGTCCGGCCGCGGACCGACCCCCGATCGCAGCCGCCCTGGGCCGCGGCGCGGCCCGGCCCGGTCGCCTCCGCCGGCCGGCACGCCCCCGCCACCGCCGCCCCTGCCGGCCTCGCCGCCACCGCCGACCTCGGCGCCTCCGTTCCGGTCGGGCACCGGCGTTCACGCCCGCGGGCCCTGCGGGCCGCCTTCGCCGGCGGGCTCGGTCTGGTCCTCGCCCTCGGCGGCGTCTGGTACGCCCTGGCCGACCGGGCGGCCGACGGGACGGGGGCGCCGTACGGGGACGGTGTGGGGCTCGTGGCGCCGTTGCGGGACGGGGACTGTGTGCGCGCCCACTGGCCCGGTGGGACCCGGTTCACGGGGACACCGCGCCTCACCGTGGTCCCGGCCTGCCGGGGCGGGGCACCCGACGGCCAGGTGATGGCGTCCGTACCCGCCGCCTCCGCCGAGGAGGCGCGCAAGCTGGGGCCGGCCCGGTGCGAGGAGCGGACGCGGGATGTCCGGGCCCGGCTGGCCGACGTGCGCAGCCTGGCCGTGGTGCCCGCCGACGGCGGTTTCGAGACCGCCGAGCGGCGTACGGCCTGTCTGGTGCTGGGCGCGCACGGCCCGGTCCACGGGCCGCTCGGCCGGCACCGCGAACCCGGGTCGGTGTTCGCCGGCACCGCGACCATGCAGCGCCGGGACTGCCTGGACGTGCGCTCGGCACGGGAGGTCCGGCTGGCGTCCTGCGCGGGCCGGTACGACGAGCAGGTGCTCGGTTTCGCCCGGCTGGCCCCCGACGTCACGCCCGCCGAGGCACCCGGCGCGGCGGACGCGGCGTGCGCGCGGGAGGTGCCGCCGCGCGACTACGGATTCGATCCCTCCCTGCACGAGGCCGGCTCCCGGACGGCCGCGGGGGCCTGGAGATCCGGCTCACATCTCGTCGTCTGCACCGTACGGAGGCAGAACGGGGGCACCATGGAGGGGAACGGACCATGAGGAGGGTGTTGCGATGCCCGGTTCCACGGACAGTTCGACGAAGACGATGGGGGCGCTGACCATCGGCGGCCTGGTCGCGGTGACCGCCTACACGGTGGCGCTCGGCAGCAACGGCTGGCTGTGGTTCGGCTGGGTCGTGCTGGGCCTGATCACCCTGGGGATGGTGGCCACGCGCAGCGCCTGAGCCCCGCGGGGCCTCCCGACACCTACTCGCGGGCGAGCCGGCCCGCCGAGTGGACGCCCGGCTGGTACTTCGGCAGCCGGACCGTGATCTTCATGCCCGCGCCGACGGCCGTCTCGATGACGAGGCCGTGGTCGTCTCCGTAGACCTGGCGGAGCCGGTCGTCGACATTGGACAGTCCTATGCCGCCCGAAGGGCTGATCTCGCGCGCGAGGATGCGGCGGAGCAGGCCCGGGTCCATCCCGGCGCCGTCGTCCTCGATCACGACGAGGGCCTCGGCGGCGGCGTCCTGCGCGGTGATCTGGATGCGGCACGTGCCGGACTTGCCCTCCAGCCCGTGCTTGACGGCGTTCTCGACGAGCGGCTGGAGGCAGAGGAAGGGCACGGCGACCGGCAGTACCTCGGGGGCGACCTGGAGGGTGACGGAGAGGCGGTCGCCGAAGCGCGCCCGTACCAGCGCCAGGTAGTGGTCGATGGCGTGGAGCTCGTCGGCGAGGGTGGCGAAGTCGCCGTGGCGGCGGAACGAGTAGCGGGTGAAGTCGGCGAACTCCAGCAGCAGCTCGCGGGCGCGCTCCGGATCGGTGCGCACGAACGAGGCGATCACCGCAAGGGAGTTGTAGATGAAGTGCGGGGAGATCTGGGCCCTGAGCGCCTTGATCTCGGCTTCGATGAGCCGGGTACGGGACTGGTCGAGGTCGGCCAGCTCCAACTGGACGGAGACCCAGCGGGCGACCTCGCCGGCCGCCCGGACCAGGACGGCGGACTCGCGGGGCGCGCAGGCGACGAGGGCGCCGTGCACCCGGTCGTCGACGGTGAGCGGGGCCACGACCGCCCAGCGCACCGCGCAGTCGGGGGTGTCGCAGGTGAGCGGGAAGGCCTCGCCGCGGCCGGTCTCCAGTGGCCCCGCGAGGCGTTCCATGATCTCGGTGCGGTGATGCGCGCCCGCGCCGTCCCAGACCAGGACCTCCTTGAGGTCGGTCAGGCACAGCGCGTCCGTGCCCAGCAGGGAGCGCAGCTTGCGGGCCGACTTCCCGGCGGTCTCCGCGGTCAGGCCCGCCCGTAGCGGGGGTGTCGCCAGCGAGGCGGTGTGCAGGGTCTGGAAGGTGGCGTGCTCGACGGGAGTGCCGAGGCCGCCGAGGTTCTGCGGGCGGGCCGTGCGGCGCCCCAGCCAGAAGCCCGCGGCCAGCAGCGGGAGGACGGCGACGACCAGGCCCGCCAGGAATCCGCCCAGCGAACCGCTCACGGGGTCACCTCCTTCCGTGGTCCGTCCTCGCGTTCTTCGTCCTCATGTCCTTCGTCCTCGCGTTCTTCGTCCTCATGTCCTTCGTCCTCGCGTTCTTCGTCCTCGCGCGGTTCGTCGGCACGCCGGCCGTCCGCGCGCGGTTCCTGTGGGCGCAGTTCGTCGGTGCGCAGTTCTTCGGGCAGGTGGAAGCGGGCCAGGATCGCCGCCGTTGCGGCCGGGATCCGGCCCGGTGTGGCCAGGGAGACCAGCACCATGGTGAGGAAGCCCAGCGGCACGGACCACAGGGCGGGCCAGGCCAGCAGCGCGTGCAGGGCGCCGCCGCCCGGGAAGCCGCCCATGGTCGCGGCGACGGCGAGCAGCGCGGAGCCGCCGCCCACCAGCATCCCGGCCGCCGCGCCGGGCGGGGTCAGCCGCCGCCACCAGATGCCGAGGACGAGCAGCGGGCAGAAGGAGGAGGCGGACACGGCGAAGGCCAGGCCGACGGCGTCGGCGACCGGCAACCCGCCGACCAGTGTGCTCGCCGCCAGCGGCACCGCCATGGCGAGGACGGTGCCGAGCCGGAAGTGCGGCACGCCGCGGGACGGCAGCACGTCCTGGGTGAGGACGCCCGCGACGGCCATGGTCAGTCCCGACGCCGTGGACAGGAAGGCGGCGAAGGCACCGCCCGCGACCAGCGCGCCGAGCAGGTCGCCGCCCACTCCCCCGATGACGCGGTCCGGCAGCAGCAGGACGGCGGCGTCGGCGTCACCGGTGAGGGTGAGCTCGGGGGCGTAGAGGCGGCCGAGGGCGCCGTAGACGGGCGGCAGCAGGTAGAAGGCGCCGATCAGGCAGAGGACGGCGACGGTGGTGCGGCGGGCGGCGACACCGTGCGGGCTGGTGTAGAAGCGGACCACGACGTGGGGCAGCCCCATGGTGCCGAGGAAGGTGGCGAGGATCAGCCCGTACGTGGCGTACAGCGGACGTTCGGTGCGGCTCTCGGCCCGGGACGGCGACAGGGCGTCGTCCACGCCGCGTCCGGCGGCCGGGACCGGGGTGCCCTCGGCGAAGGTGAGGCGGGTGCCGGACCCGATGTGATGGGTGCCCTTGGACAGGCTGAGCCGGGTGCCGCGGTGGGCGCGGCCGTCCACGGTACCGTCGACGGTGACGGTCAGCGGCCTCTCCAGCTCGAGGGCGAGACTGTCGTCGACCCGGACGGAGCGCTGCTCGCGGAAGGTGGCGGGTTCCTCGAAGGGGCGGCCGGGCGCTCCGTCGCCCCGCCAGGCCAGCACCAGGAAGAGGGCGGGGACGAGCAGGGCGGTGAGTTTGAGCCAGTACTGGAAGGCCTGGACGAAGGTGATGCTGCGCATGCCGCCGGCGGCGACGATGGCGGTGACGACGACGGCGACGATCACACCGCCGAGCCGGTCGGGGGCGCCGCTCAGCACGGTCAGGGTGAGTCCGGCGCCCTGGAGCTGGGGCAGCAGGTACAGCCAGCCGACACCCACGACGAACGCCCCGGCCAGCCGCCGTACGGCCGGGGAGCCGAGCCGGGCCTCGGCGAAGTCGGGCAGCGTGTAGGCGCCGGAGCGGCGCAGCGGGGCGGCGACGAAGAGCAGCAGGACCAGGTAGCCGGCGGTGTAGCCGACCGGGTACCAGAGCATGTCGGGGCCCTGGACGAGGACCAGGCCGGCGATGCCGAGGAAGGACGCGGCGGAGAGGTACTCGCCGCTGATGGCGGCGGCGTTGAGGCGGGGGCCGACGGTGCGGGAGGCGACGTAGAAGTCCGAGGTGGTGCGGGAGATGCGCAGGCCGAAGGCGCCGACGAGGACGGTGGCCACGACGACGAGGGCGACGGCGGGTATGGCGTAGCCGGAGTTCATCGGTCCTCGACGAGGCGTACGAGGTCGCGCTCGTTGCGCTCGGCGCGGCGCACGTACCAGCGGGCGAGGAGGACGAGGGGTGCGTACAGGCCGAAGCCGAGGACGGCCCATTCCAGGCGGCGGGCGCCGGGCATCGCCGCGAACAGCAGCGGCAGCGGTCCGACGAGCAGCCCGAGGACCACGAACGCGGTCAGGCCGGCGCGCAGCTGGCTGCGCATCAGGGAGCGGACGTAGGTGTGGCCGAGGGTGGTCTGCTCGTCGATCTCGGTGCGCGGGCGGTAGTAGCCCAGGGCGCCGCCGGTGCGCCTGGGCGGCCCGGTGACGGTGACGCGGCGTTCGGTGGGGTCCTGGGCCACGGTCACGGCCTCCGCATGAGCAGGTCCCGCAGCTCGCGGGCGTGGCGGCGGCTGACCTGGAGTTCCTCGGTGCCGACCAGGACGCTGACGGTGCCCGCGTCCAGCCGGAGTTCGCCGATGTGGCGCAGGGCGACGAGGTGGCGGCGGTGGATGCGGACGAAGCCGCGGGCACGCCAGCGCTCCTCCAGGGTGGACAGGGGGATGCGGACGAGGTGGCTGCCCTTGTCGGTGTGCAGGCGGGCGTAGTCGCCCTGGGCCTCGACGTGGGTGATGTCGTCGACGGGGACGAAGCGGGTGACGCCGCCGAGTTCCACGGTGACGTGGTCGGGGTCGGGTTCGTGGACCGGGATGCGGGGAGCGGGGGTCGCGGGGCCCCGTCGTTCGGCGGCACGGCGCACCGCCTCGGCGAGCCGCTCCCTGCGCACGGGTTTGAGGACGTAGTCGACGGCCTTGAGGTCGAAGGCCTGGACGGCGAAGTCCTCGTGCGCGGTGACGAACACGACGAGCGGCGGGCGGGCGAACCCGGTCAGCAGCCGGGCGAGGTCCAGTCCGTCGAGGCCGGGCATCTGGATGTCGAGGAAGACGACGTCGATGGCGTCCGGTCCGTCGGGGCCGGACTCCAGGGCGCGGTTGATGCGGCGCAGGGCCTCGGTCGCGTCGTTCGCGCCCTCCGCCGTACCGATCCGGGGATCGGCCTTCAGCAGGTACACGAGCTCCTCGAGCGTGGGGCGTTCGTCGTCGACAGCCAGGGCGCGCAGCATGAACGTGGAGTGTAGGAGCAATCGGTACGCCTGCACACGCCTGCGCCGTGGACGTATCCGCTGGATACAGTGCCCGCATGAACGGCAGGCCCACCTCTTTCGACGAACTCGACCGGAAGATCGTCACCGCGCTGATGGCGAACGCCAGGACGTCCTTCACCGAGATCGGCGCGGAGGTCGGACTGTCCTCGACGGCGGTCAAGCGCCGGGTGGACCGGCTGCGCGAAACGGGGGTGATCACCGGGTTCACGGCGACCGTGCGGCCCTCCGCGCTGGGCTGGCGCACCGAGGCGTACGTCGAGGTGTACTGCGAGGGGGCTGCCCCGCCGAGGCGGCTGGCGGAAGTCGTGCGCGGCTACCCGGAGATCACGGCGGCGATGACGGTGACCGGTGGTGCGGACGCGCTGCTGCACGTACGGGCGCGGGACGTGGAGCACTTCGAGGAGGTGCTGGAGCGCATCCGTGCGGAGCCGTTCATCCGGAAGACGATCAGTGTGATGGTGCTGTCCCACCTGATCCCGGACAGTCCGGAGGCGGGAGCGGGCCTGCTCGCTCCGCAGGACGCAGCAGACGTGCGCTGACGCGGCGGACAACGCAGCGATCCTGCGGGAACACGCAGCTCTTCGTGCTTGTCGGGTTCGGCCGCCGCTTCCTACCGTGGTGTCAACACACCGTCACACACCGTGAGGAGCGGAGGTACCCCTCTGTGTCCGAGTCCCGTGTGCCGCACCGACGGCGATTCCTGGTCTGCGAACCCAGACACTTCGCCGTGCAGTACGCGATCAACCCGTGGATGAGCACCGGCCGACCCGTCGACGTCATCCGCGCGCTCGACCAGTGGCAGGCACTGGTCGACACCTACCGCGCCCACGGCCACACCGTGGACACCGTCGCGCCGGTCCCCGGCCTGCCCGACATGGTCTTCGCGGCGAACTGCGCCGTCGTGGTGGGGGGCCGGGTCTTCGGCTCCCTCTTCCACGCGCCCGAGCGCCGTCCCGAGTCCGTACCCTACGAGGCGTGGTTCAAGGCGGAGGGCTTCGAGGTCCACCATCCCGGGACGGTGTGCGAGGGCGAGGGCGACCTGGTACCGGCCGGCCGCTGGCTCCTGGCCGGAACGGGGTTTCGCACCACCCCCGAGGCGCACCGGGAGGTGCAGGAGTTCTTCGGGCTGCCGGTGGTCTCGCTGACGCTGGTGGACCCATACTTCTACCACCTGGACACGGCGCTGTTCGTGCTCGACGACGGGGCCGGGACCGGGACCGACGGGAACATCGCCTACTACCCCGGGGCCTTCTCGCCCGGCAGCCGGGAGGTGCTCGAACGGCTCTATCCGGACGCGGTGACCGCCACTCGTGAGGACGCCATGGCGTTCGGGCTCAACTCCGTGTCCGACGGACGACACGTGTTCATCTCGCCCGGGGCCCGGAACCTGGCCGACCGGCTCACCGGCCTCGGCTACGTCCCCGTCCCCGTCGACCTGTCCGAGTTCCACAAGGCCGGGGGCGGCATCAAGTGCTGCACCCAGGAGATCCGGGAGAACCCCTCATGACCGCGCCCGCCCGTACCCGCGGCTCCGAAGAACTCATCCGCGCGGAGGAGCCCGTCCTCGCGCACAACTACCACCCGCTGCCCGTCGTCGTGGCCCGCGCGGAGGGCGCCTGGGTCGAGGACGTGGAGGGGCGCCGCTACCTGGACATGCTGGCCGGCTACTCCGCCCTCAACTTCGGCCACCGCCACCCGGCGCTGATCGAGGCCGCCCACCGCCAGCTGGACCGGCTCACGCTCACCTCGCGCGCCTTCCACAACGACCGGCTCGCCTCCTTCGCCGAGCGGCTGGCCGCGCTGACCGGCACGGACATGGTGCTGCCGATGAACACCGGCGCCGAAGCGGTGGAGAGCGGCATCAAGGTGGCCCGCAAATGGGCGTACGACGTCAAGGGCGTCCCCGCGGACCGGGCGACGATCGTGGTCGCGGCGGACAACTTCCACGGCCGCACGACCACGATCGTGAGCTTCTCCACGGACGAGACGGCCCGCTCGGGCTTCGGCCCGTTCACCCCCGGCTTCCGGATCGTCCCGTACAACGACCTGGCGGCCATGGAGGCGGCGGTCGACGAGACGACGGCGGCGGTGCTGATCGAGCCCATCCAGGGCGAGGCGGGCGTACTGATCCCCGACGACGGCTATCTGACCGGGGTGCGGGAGCTGACCCGCCGCGCGGGCTGCCTGTTCGTCGCGGACGAGATCCAGTCGGGGCTGGGCCGCACGGGGCACACCCTCGCCGTCGAGCACGAGTCGGTCGTGCCGGACGTGGTGCTGCTCGGCAAGGCGCTGGGCGGCGGCATCGTGCCGGTGTCGGCGGTGGTCGGCAGCCGGGAGGTGCTCGGCGTGCTGCACCCGGGCGAGCACGGTTCCACGTTCGGCGGCAATCCGCTGGCCGCCGCGGTCGGCACGGCGGTGGTGGAGCTGCTGGAGACGGGCGCGTTCCAGCGCCGGGCGGCCGAGCTGGGCGCGGTCCTGCGCAAGGGCCTGACCGCCCTGGTCGGCAAGGGCGTCGTCGGCTTCCGGGCGCGGGGGCTGTGGGCGGGTGTCGACATCGACCCGGCGCTGGGCACCGGCCGCGAGGTCAGCGAGCGCCTGATGCGCGAGGGCGTCCTCGTCAAGGACACGCACGGCTCCACGATCCGTCTGGCCCCGCCGCTGACCGTCACCGGTGAGGAGCTGGAGGGCGCGCTCGGGACGCTGGAGAAGGTCCTCACGTCCTGAGGGTTTCCCCTACGGAGCGGCTCGGTCCCCGTCGAGCCGCTCCACGTGCGTCACGTTGCCGCGGTCCTCGGCGTCCTCGCTGGGGCCGCCCGCGAACCAGGCGTCGAGGATCTCCCGCAGCAGCGGCGCCGACGTCAGCCGCAGGCTGAGCGCGAGCACATTGGCGTCGTTCCAGCGGCGTGCCCCGTCCGCCGTGTAGGCGTCGGCGCACAGGGCCGCCCGCACGCCCGGCACCTTGTTCGCGGCGATCGACGCTCCCGTGCCGGTCCAGCAGCACACCACCGCCTGGTCGGCCGTACCGTCGGCGACCTCGCGGGCGGCCCGCTCCGAGCACACCGCCCACCGCGGGTCCGCCCCGGGGCGCAGGGCGCCGTGCGTGAGCACCTGGTGGCCCCGGCCGCGCAGCTCCTCGACGAGGAGGCGGGCCACGGGTTCGTCCATGTCGGAAGAGACGGCGATGCGCATGTGCGAAGCGTACCCACCCCGGCCGCTCACCTCATCGGCTCAACCACATGACCGAAGTCACCACCATACCCAGCATGATCTGGGGAACGGTACGACCCGAGAAACGTACGACCAGCAGCGCTCCGCCAGGAGCGTCTGCATGTGGAAAGGGAGGCCGCCACGTCCCCCACCGACAACGGCCCAGCACCCGACACCGCGGCCGTCCGCCGCCACCCGGCTCTGTTCCGGGCCGTCAGACGCCGGCAGAACCCCCGGCTGCGCCGGTCGGACATCACCGTCACGGACGAGGCCGCGGTCAAGCGAGCCGTGAAGGCGGCCTCCCTCGGCAACGCCATGGAGTGGTTCGACTTCGGCATCTACGCCTATCTGGCGGGCACCATCGGGCGGGTGTTCTTCCCGTCCGGGAGCGACACCGCGCAGTTGCTCTCCTCCTTCGCCACGTTCGCCGTGGCGTTCCTGGTGCGCCCGCTCGGCGGCATGGTCTTCGGCCCGATGGGCGACAAGATCGGCCGCAAGAAGGTGCTCGCGCTGACGATGATCCTCATGGCGATCGGCACGGCCGCCATCGGGCTCATTCCCAGCTACGACTCGATCGGCTTCTGGTCTCCGCTCCTGCTGATCGTGTTCCGCCTGCTCCAGGGCTTCTCCACGGGCGGCGAGTACGGTGGCGCGTCCACCTTCATCGCCGAGTACGCGCCGGACAAGCGGCGCGGCTTCTTCGGCAGCTTCCTGGAGCTGGGCACGCTGGCCGGTTACACCTGCGCCGCCGGTCTCGTCACCGCCCTCACGGCGGGCCTCGGCAACGACACCATGGACGCCTGGGCCTGGCGCATCCCCTTCCTGCTCGCGGCGCCCCTCGGCATCGTCGGCATCTACCTGCGGCTGAAGCTCGACGACACACCCGCGTTCCTCAAGCTGGAGGACGCCAACGTCCACATCTCCGACGCGGCGACCGCGGTGGAGACCACCGCCCGGGGCGACCTCGCCAAGATCTTCCGCACGCACTGGCGGTCGCTGGTGCTGTGCATCGCGCTGGTCGGCGCGTACAACATCACGGACTACATGCTGCTGTCGTACATGCCCACGTACCTGTCGGACGAGCTGGGCTACAGCGAGAGCCACGGTCTGCTGATCCTGGTGGCCACCATGGTGCTGCTCATGCTGGTCATCAACCAGGTCGGCCGGCTCTCCGACCACTTCGGCCGCAAGCCCGTCCTCATGACCGGCATGATCGGCTTCTTCCTCCTCTCCGCCCCGGCCTTCGTGCTGGTGCGGGACGGCGGTCTGCTCGCCGTCTCGGGCGGCATGCTGATGCTCGGCCTGTCCCTGGTCTGTCTGCTCGGCACCATGTCGGCGGCGCTCCCGGCGATGTTCCCCACCAACGTCCGGTACGGCTCCCTCTCGGTCGGCTACAACCTGTCGGCGTCCCTGTTCGGCGGTACGACGCCGCTGGTCATCACCGCGCTGATCAGCGTGACCGGCTCCGACATGATGCCCGCCTACTACTCGATGGCCGCGGCCCTGGTCGGTGTCGTGGCCGTGGCCTGCATGAAGGAGACGGCCCAGAAGCCGCTCGCGGGCTCCCCGCCCTCGGTGCAGACCGAGGAGGAGGCGGCGGAGATGGTCGAGGCGCAGGTCCCGACGCCGAAGTTCTGAAGCGCGCCGGGCTCATCCTCCGTCCGCCGGACACGTCGGCTCGTCCTGCCGGGTGCCCGGAGTGGCGGTGGAGTGCCCGCTCGCCTCCGGGGACGGGCTCGGGGAGCCCGAGGGGCAGCCCTGCGGTGGCGTCGGGTTCCCGGGGCCCGGCGTCTGCGAGCCGGTGGGGTCCGGGGTGGTCGAGGGGCCCGGCGTCGGGGACTCGGCCGGATCGGGGCTGGACGACTGCGAGGGGCTCGGCTGCGCGGTGGGTGCCGGCCGGGAGGGGGAGGGCACGGGAGACGGCGAGGAGGGGACCGGGCGAGAGGGCGAAGGGGAGGGCGCGGGAGCGGGGGCCCCGGGGGTTCCGGGCGCGGAGGTCGCGGGATCGGGGCCGACGACGATGCCGTCTCCCCCCTGACCGCCGGCGTCGTCGACCGGCTTCGTCGCCGGGGTGGCGCCGCCCGCCCCGGGGGACGCCGGAATGACGCCCCTGCCGTCGGGGACGGTGCGCACCCCCCTGCGGTAGAAGTCCAGCCAGTGGCGGACCAGCCCGAGGTAGGAACGCGAGTTGTTGTAGCTGAGGATCGCCCGGTCCAGGTCCGCCGGCCTGCTCAGGTCCCGGTCCCCGGCGCACAGGTAGTGCCCGGCGGCCAGGGCGGCGTCGAAGACGTTGTTCGGGTCGGCGCGGCCGTCGCCGTTGCCGTCGGTGCCCCACCGGGCCCAGGTCGACGGCAGGAACTGCATGGGTCCGACCGCCCGGTCGTACACCGTGTCGCCGTCGTGCGCGCCGCCGTCGGTGTCCAGGATCAGGGCGAAGCCGCGGCCGTCGAGGGCCGGGCCCGTGATGCGGCCCAGCGTGGTGCCGTGCCGGTCGACCGCACCGCCGCGCGCCTGGCCGGACTCCACCTTGCCGATCGCGGCGAGCAGTTCCCAGGGCAGCCCGCAGCCCGGGTCCGTGCGTGCCACGGAGGTCTCGGCGGCCCGGTAGGCGCGCAGCACGGTCCCCGGGATGCCGGACTCGGCCCGCGCCCGCGTGGCCTGCTCGGGCCGGGGCGGGGTGCCGGGCGTGTCCGTGGCGGCCAGGGGCGGCAGTTCGGTGTGGTAGGAACCGTCGCCGGGTGGGACGAGCTCGGCGTGGGGGGCGCTCGTCGGCGGGGTGCGTTCGTCGTCGGCGGCCGGCCAGGCCTTCTCGTGGTGCGGGAGGCCGGGGGCCTGGGAGGCGGTGAGGGCCGCCACCGCGGTCACGGCGACGGCGGTGGTCCGCAGGCCTCGCCCGGTCCGGGCGCGCAGACGTCGTGCACGGTGTGCGGGCATGGCGGTCACTCCCTGGTCGTCGGGTCTCGTGGTCCGTCGGGCCTCGTGGTCCGTCGGGGCTTGTAGTCCGTCGGGCCTCGTGGTCCGTCGGGGCTTGTAGTCCGTCGGGCCTCGTGGTCCGTCGGGGCTTGTAGTCCGTCGGGCCTCGTGGTCCGTCGGGGCTTGTGGTCCGTCGGGGCTCATGGGTCGGATGCGGGTGCTGCCGGGTCGGCCGTGCCTGGGTCCGTACGCCGCTCTCAGCGGCCGAAGGTGTCGATTCCGGAGACGAGCCAGCGGCCGTCGCGCCGCACGACGTCGACGGCGAACATCGCGCCGGCGTACGTGCCCGTGTCCTTCGCCCGCTCGTCCTTCCTCGCTCCCTTCGCGCCCTTCGTGCCCTGCTTCTCCTTCGCGTCCTTCGCCTGCCGGTCCCGCGGGGCGGAGGCGTCCTCGCCCCCGGCCGTGCTGACGCCGGCCTGGTCGGCGTAGACCAGGACGCGGGCCCGGTCGCCGTCGATGCGCTCGACCGCGCTGTCGGTGACCGTGGTGGTGATCACCGCCTTCTGCCGCTCGGCACCGGCCCGGACGTCGCCGAGCAGCGCCCGGTGCTGCTCGACGGCCCGTCCCGTCAGCAGGTTCTTCGCGGCCTCCTCGAAGGCGCCGGGGTCGGCGTGGTCGTAGGAGAAGAGCGCGGCCACGGCCTTGGCCGTCTGTCCCTTGATCTCACTGGTGCGGGCGACGTCCGTCAGGGCGGTGTTGCGTACCGCGGGGTCCTCCCGCAGGCCCTCGGCGCGTGCGTGCGCCCAGCCGGCGAAGCCACCGAGGACGACGGTGAGCAGACAGCACAGCACCAGTCCCACGGGACGGGACCGCCGGTCGTTCCGCGTCCGCCGGGCCGTCGCGTCCACCGGGTCCGGCGGGGCGTCCCGCGCGGGCCGTACGGCGGTACGGGTGCGGGCCGGGCCGACCGCGCCGGACGCTCCGGCCGGGGAGTCGGTGGCCGTGGCCCGTCCGGCCCGGGTGGCCGTGGCCGTGCCGGGCCCCCGGGTGCGGACCGACTCGCGGGCCTGACGGCGGCGCAGGCTGTTGATGTGGTGACGGGTGGTCGCCATCGTGTGGTCCTCTCCTGCGGCCGGTCAGCCGGCCGCCGTGCCGCCGACGGGGGCCTGCCCCAGGGCGCTGAGCTTCCACCGGTCTCCGGTGCGGGTCAGTTCGCCGAGCATGCGGCTGTCCTTGTCGGTGCTCTCGGCGTCCGGGGCCTTCACCGTCACCCGCAGGGCGACGAGCACCCGGGCGCGGCCGGCCCGGTCGTCGAGTTCGGTGACGGCACCGGACAGCACCCGGGCCGTGGTGACGGTCTTCGCGGTCTTCACCTGGGCGGCGAACTCGTCACGTCCGGTGACGAGTTGGTCGTGCAGTTCGCCCGTCGTGGAGGACTCCCACAGATCCAGGCCCCGGTCGAGGTGGCGGTGGTCGAGGGTGTTGAGGTTCTGGACGGCCTGTTCACCGGCGGCGAGGGCCTCGTCCCGCTGCACGGCGTACGCGGCCGACTCGTCGTGCGCCGCGTCGTACCAGTCCCAGCCTCCCCAGGCCGCGAACCCGCCCGCGACGAGGGCGAGGGTGAGGGCCGTGGCCGTCAGCGCCCGGCGTCCGGCCGGCCCGCGGACCGCGCGTCTCATGAAGTCCTCCCTGTCTCCCGCACGTTCAGCGGGTGCTGATGTCGACGATGCGCCACTGGTCGTTCCCCCATCGCGCGGTGACCGCGAGCTGGGCCGCCGCCGAGCCGGCCCCGTCCTTGCCGCGGCGGGAGATCTGGTCGAGGAAGACCAGCAGGCGCGCGGTGTCGCCGTCGAGTTCGATCACTCCGGTGCGCACGGCCTGGGTGCTCAGGGTGACGCGCTGCTCCGCGAGGTCCTCGCGCGTACGGTCGATCAGTTCCGTGTACTGGCGGGCCGCCCGCCCGGCGAGGACGGAACGCGCCGACCGCTCGGTGGCGTCCAGACCCTCCGGCGTGTACGAGAAGACGCGGGCGAGGGCGCTGCCGACGTCCCCGGCGACACGTGTGGTGGCCTCGGCGTCGGTGAGCGCGCGGTTGTGAGCCGACGGTGTGCTCCTCAGCTGGTGGGCGCCGTAGAAGAAGCCACAGCCGCCGAGGAGGAGCACCGCGGCACTCGTCGCCAGGGCGGTGCGCCGCAGCAGGCCGGACCGCGGGCGGCGGGCACCGGTCCCGTCCTGGCCGGCCTCCTCCTCGCCCTCGGCGTCCGTGACGGGCCCGGCCGGTCGCGGCGGGCCTGCGTCGTCGTCCCCCGGGCCCTCGTCGGGGTCGGGGCCCCGCGTCGGCGGGGCCGGCTCCGGCGCCGGGCGGACGTCCGTCCGGAGCCCGCTCCCGTTCCGGGCGGGGGCCGACGGCGGCGGGGAAACCTCCCGTGCCGGACCGGTGGAGTCCCGCAGCCTCCTGATGTGCCCGAGCCGTGTCATCGGCCGTCGTCCTCCCCCGCCGTCCGCGTGAGCGGTACGGCGCTGAGCGCCTTGACCTTCCACTCGCCCTCCCCGGTGCGGGCCAGGACCGCTTCCAGGCGTTTGCGGTCCGTGGTGGGCTTCCCGCTCCCGGCGGGTGTGACCTCCACGCGCACGGTGGCGATGAGTTTGGCGGTGCCGGCCCGCGGGTCGAGGGCGGTGAGGGCGGCCTCCGTGACCGTGCCCCGCGCCGATGCGCCCGCCTTGGGCTCGGTGCGGCCCAGTTCCTCCCGCAGCGGACCGGTCGAGGCGGTTCGCCAGGCCCGGATGCCGGCCCGCGCGCGCTCGGTGGAAGAGGCGTCGAGGGTGGTCAGCGCGGTCAGGGTGGCGCGCCCGTCGGCCAGCGCCTCGTCCCGCTCACGGCCGTAGGAGAGTGAGTCGTCGCCCCGTGCCTGTGCGTAAGTCCACGCACCCGCGCCGCAGAACGCCAGTGCGAGTGCCGTCCCCGCCCCGGCGAGGGCCCGGGCCCTTCTCATCGGCCGTCCTCCGTGTCCGCGCCGAGGAGAGCCGCCAGGTCCTGCGGGGTGCCGTCCCCCGTGCCGGGCAGCGCGAGGGCGCCCGGCAGCGGTGCGGACGCCGGGGCCGTGGCCGGCGGTGCGCTGCCGGAGGGCAGGGAGCCCGGCCTGGCCGGTACGGGCACCGCACCGCCGCGGGGGGCGTTGGCGGAGCCTCGTACGTTGCTTCCGCTCGCGGCCGGCGCCGTGCAGGAGGCACCGGTGTTGAGGGCGGGGGCGGTGCCGAGGTCGAGACCGTTCCGGTAGCGGGTGCCGCCGTACCCGGTGGTGCAGGGCAGCGGCTTGAAGAAGGTGACGGCCAGGCCGAGTTTCATGGTTCCTCCCTCGACGGCGGTGGCGCCGGCGGAGACAGCCGCCGGGTATGTCACGAGGAGTTCCTCCATGCCGCGCTGGCGTGTGACGGCGACCTCGGACGTGGTGAGCAGGTTGGCGAGGACGACCCCGAGGCTGGGGTCGAGGTCTCGCAGGAGGCCGCTGACCTGGGTGGCGGCCTCCGGTGTGACGGTGAGCAGCCGGCGCAGGTCGGCGTCGGAGCCCTTGAGCGTGCGGGCGAGTTCCTCGGCGCCGTCGGCGAAGTCGCGGATGGCCTCCGCCTCCTCGGCCTGCGTCCGCAGCACGGTTTCGCCGTCGGTGAGCAGCCGGGTGGTGGAGGGCAGGGCGCGGTCGGCGGCCTCCACGAAGGCGCTGCCGTTGTCCAGCAGCACCTGGAGGTCGTCGCCGTGGCCCTCGAACGCCTTGCCGAACTCGTCGACGACCGTGCGGAGGTCCTCCAGCGGCACGGAGCGCGTGAGGTCGTCGACGCTGGTGAGGACGTCGGTGACGGGCGCGGGCACCTGGGTGTCCCGCTGTTCGATCCGGGCGCCCTGGCCGAGGAAGGGGCCCCTGTCGCTCTCGGGCCGCAGGTCGATGTACTGCTCGCCGACCGCGGACAGCGCGGCCACCACGGCCCGTGTGTCGGCGGGGATGCGGGGAGCGGACTTCTTGATGCGCAGCTCGGCGACGACACCGTCCGCGGTGAGGTCGATGGGGCCGACACGGCCGACCGACACACCCCGGTAGGTCACGTCGGAGTGGGTGAACAGTCCTCCGGTGCGCGGCAGTTCGACATCCACCGTGTAGTAGTCGGCGACGCCGGCGTACCGGCCGAGGTCCGCGTAGCGGATGCCGACGAAGCCGAGCACGAGGACGGCGATGACGAGGAAGGCGAGGTTCTTGAGGCGTACGGCGAGAGTGATCACCCGTGCCCTCCGTCCCGGGACGGCGCCGGCACGGACGGCAACGGCAGCGGTGCCGATGCCGAGGGTCCGGGCGTGGCGCTCGTCCGTTGCCTCGGGCTCCCCTGGTCCCTGGGGTTCCTCGCGTCGGTGTCCGGCTTCCCCCGCGGCGTGGCCGACGGCGAGGCCGGGCTCCGCGGCACCAGCGGTGGGACGACCGTGGTGCCGGGGGCGGCGGTCATGGTCAGGTACACGTTGAGGTAGTCGCCCTTGACGCCGCGCAGCACCTCGTCGGTGAACGGGTAGGTGAGCAGCACCTGGAGGGAGTCGGGCAGGTCGGTGCCCGCGTCCGCGAGTGCCTTCAGGGTGGGGGCGATGGCTTTGAGGTCGGCGACCATGTCGTCCTTGCTCGCGTTGACGGTGGAGACGGCGACGCCGGACAGGGTGTCCAGGGAGCGCAGCATGGTCAGCAGGGAGCCACGCTGCTCGTGCAGGGTCTTCAGCCCGGGCGACAGGCCGGTGAGGACGGTTGTGACGTCGTCCTTGCGGCCGGCGAGGGTCGCGGCGAGCCGGTTGACGCCGTCCAGGGCGTCGGTGATGTCGCCGCGGTGGTCGTCGAGGTTCGCGACCAGTTCCTCGACCCGCTTGAGCATCGAACGGACCTCGGGTTCGCGCCCGCCGAGTGCCGCGTTGAGTTCCCGGGTGATGGTCTTGAGCTGGTTGACGCCACCGCCGTTCAGCAGGAGGGACAGGGCGCCGAAGACCTCCTCGACCTCGGTGTTGCGACCGGTGCGGGACAGCGGGATGAGGCTGCCGTCGCCGAGCCGTCCGGTGGCCGGTTCGGGGGGCGCGACCAGTTGGACGTACTTCTCGCCGAGCAGGCTGGACTGTTCCAGGCGGGCGCCCGCGTCGGCGGGCAGCCGCACGTCACCGTTGATCTTCATGGTGACGCGGGCCGTCCAGTTCTCGCCGTCGAGGCGGATGCCGGTGACCCGGCCCACGGCGACGTCGTTGACCTTCACCGCGGCCTGCGGGACGAGGCTGAGGACGTCGTCCAGTTCGGCGGTCACGGTGTAGGGGTTCGAGCCGAGGTCGGCACCACCGGGCAACGGCAGGTCCTCGACTCCGTCGAAGCGCGGTGCGGTGGCGGAGAAGGCGCCGAGTGCGAGGGCGAAGCCCAGTCCCAGGGCGAGGAGTCCGCCGAGTCCGAGGCCCGCGGCCTTGCCGCCGGTGAGCGCTCCGCGCCGCACGGGGGCGGCGTCCCCCCGGTCGGCGTCCTCGGTCCGCACCGGGCCCGGCTCCGGCCCGTTTCCCCGCGACCTTCCCCGTATGCGGTGCCTCACCGCTCCCCCTCCCCCGAGGTCGCGGCGCCTCCCGCGGCCGGCAGGGGCAGCAGCGGGCCGCCCATGCTGATCTCGTTGAGGTTGGCGCGGCCGTCGAGCATGCCGGTGCCGGTGTCGTAGGCGCCGACGAGATTGCCCGCGGCCAGCGGTGCGACGTCCAGGGCCTCGGCGAGCGAGGCACGCTGCCGGACCAGCGTCTCGGTGATCGGCACCAGCCTTTCCACGTTCTTCTTCAGTTCGCCCCGGTTGTCCTTGACGAACGTCTTCACCTGACCGAGGGCCGTGCCGAGTTCGTCGAGCGCGCCGGCGAGGTCGTCCTTGTTGTCGGCGAAGAAGCCGACGACCGTGTCCAGACGCTCCTGGGCGGTGCGCACGTCGGTGTCCTTCTCCTTCAGCATGGTGGTGAAGGTCTGCAGGCTGCCGAGGGTGGCGAACAGGTCGTCGCTGGAGCCGTCGAGGGTCCTGGCCGCCTTGCCGAACTGCTCGATGCTGTCGCCGATGGCCTCGCCGTTCCCTTCGAGGTTGGCGGCACCGGTCGTCAGCAGGTCCGACAGGGCTCCGGAGGAGTTCGCCCCGTCGGGGCCGAGGGCCTTGGCGAGGTCGGTGATCGAGGCGTAGAGCTGGTCGATCTCGACGGGGGTCCGGGTGCGGGAGGCGGGCAGCACGGCGCCGTCGTCGAGGGTGGGGCCGGAGCGGTAGGCCGGGGTGAGCTGTACGTAGCGGTCGGCGACGACGCTGGGCGCGACCACCACGGCCCGCGCCCCCTCGGGCACCCGGACGCCGTCGTCGAGGGCGAGTTCCACCCGTACCCGCGTGCCCTGCGGCCGTACCGACTCGACCTCGCCCACCCGGACCCCGAGGACGCGCAGGTCCGAGCCGGGGTAGATGCCGACGGCACGGTCGAAGTAGGCGGTCACGCGGGTGCCCGTGGCCTGGAGGGCGCGCACCGCGGCCAGTCCGGCGGCGACCACGGCGAGGGCGATCGCGGCCGCGAGGAGTCGTCTGCGCTTGCTCATCTCTCACCGCTTCCCTGGGCCGCCGCCGGCTGTTTCGGCGGCATGCACCCCGTCGTGGGCCGGGACTGCGCGGGCAGGTAGTCGCGGGGCACGACCCCGCACAGGTAGCTGTCGAACCAGCGGCCGTTGCCGAGGGTATTGCCGACCAGGCGGTAGTAGGGGCCGACCAGGGCCAGCGTCCGGTCGAGCTGTGTGGTGTTCTTCTCCAGGACCGTGGTGACGCGGCCGAGCGCCTTGAGGGTGGGCCCCAGTTGCTTGTCGTTGTCCTCCACGAGGCCGCTCAGTTCCGTGCCGAGGTCGCGGCTGCCCTCCAGCAGGGCGTTGATGGCGTCCCGGCGGTCCTGCAGTTCTCCCAGCAGGGACCCGCCGTCTTCGATGAGCGTCTCGAAGCTGGACTTCTTGTCCGCCAGGGTCCGGGTGAACCGCTCGGTCCCCTTCAGCAGTTCGGAGAGTTCGTCGTCCCGTTCGGACACCGACTTCGACAGTTCGGACAGGCCGGTGGCGGCCTTGCGCACGTGCGGCGGCGAGTCCTCGAAGGTCTTCGAGATCGTCTCGAAGCTCTTGGCGAGCTGCTCGGTGTCGATGGCGTCGACGGTGCCGCTGAGGTCCTGGAACGCCTGCGTCACGTCGTACGGCGAGGTGGTGCGGGCCAGGGGGATGCGGCTGCCGGGGTCCTGCCGGGCCGAGCCCAGGGGGTCCAGGGCCAGGTACTTGTCGCCGAGCAGTGTCTTGATGGCGATGGCCGCGGTGGTCCGGTCGCCGATCCAGGCGTCCTCCACCTCGAAGCTGACCTTCACCCGGTCGCCGTCGAGCGCGACGCCGGTGACCTCGCCGACCTTGACCCCGGCGATCCGCACCTCGTCCCCGTCGTCGAGGCCGGCCGCCTCGGAGAAGTCGGCACTGTACGTGGTGCCCCCGGTGACCAGGGGCAGCCGCTCGGCGTTGTAGGCG